>DYGR01000040.1 GCA_020724545.1 Candidatus Methanoperedens nitratireducens | reverse complement strand
AATTGTTGCTATTATCAAAGAGTTTTGAGTTACCATTTAATTTGAAGTGGATACAAATTTTAGTATATCTAATTACCTACTATGGCATATAAAAATGCTGTGTAGAACAATATGACTGGAAAATAGAGTTTACATGTTCTTATATAAATAAAACCTTGCCGCTCTATAGTTCAACAATGTATGATTCTTATACACCTTCTCAAGATCTGCCTTTTCATTCCCAAAAGGCCTGATCAGCAAATCAGCCCCGGCATGTTTTGCCACCTTTGCTATTGCTTCCTGAATATCTGTTGGCGGTCTTATTGAGTATATAAGGGCGGCGTTTTTATATATATTCATATCAGGATTGAATATATCATTCCTGCAGAACCTGATACCTGCATATTTCTGTTCATCGATATCGGTCACAATTACATCCATACTATCTTTTAATAAGAGTGCGACCTGCGGTCTGCTGCCCACCCCTACTTCCACTACCTTATTCCTGTAATTCCTCAGAATATACTCTGCCAGGTCCTGGTAATCTGAAATCATTGAATAAACTACTATTGTTAATCTTTATGAAACTATCGGTTTTAGGATAAATTTAAAATAGATATACATGCTATGTAGCCATATGGGCTTAAGTAGTGTATGTAAACCTTTAGATCTCAACAACATCAGCCTACCGAACCGTATTGTTTTCCCGGCTTTCCAGGCAAACTTTGCAACATCAGATGGATTTGTTACTGAGCGATTGCTGCGTATGTATGGAAAAATCGCAGAAGGAGGTTGCGGTTTAATAATAGCAGGGTGCATGGCGGTCTCGGATGATGGAGTCCCGAATACGAATACTCTAAGAATAAACCATGATAAGCATATAGCTCCACTAAAAGAGCTCTTTGCCATCATCAAGAAAAATGGTGCAGTGCCGGCTGCCCAACTGATACATGCAGGGCGGCAGACCTTATCTGTGATGACCGGCCATCGGCTTGTTGCACCATCGGCGATACCCTGTCCTGTCATGAGGGAGGTACCTCTTGAACTTGATGAGCAGGGGATAAAAAGGATCCAGGATGATTTTGCTGACGCTGCATTGAGAGCAAAGAGGGCAGGAGCAGAATTAATTGAACTTCACGGCGCCTTTGGCTACCTGATCGGCGGATTCCTCTCGCCTTACTCAAATAAACGCACGGATAAATATGGCACGGATAGATCACTGTTTTTTACACAGATCATTGAAGCGGTCAAAAGTAAAATAGGGGATACGCCGATATCATGCCGTATCAGTGCTGATGAGTTCGTTGATGGAGGCCTTGTGCTGGATGATACAAAAAAAATCGCCACGAGGCTTGTGGACGCCGGGGCCGATGTTATAAGCGTAGCTGCAGGGACGTATGCAAGTATGGATCATATGGCCCCAACAATAGACATGGGTGAAGGTATCCATGTGAACCTTTCCAGAGGTATCAAGGATGCTGTGGACGTACCTGTTATATGCTCGGATAATATACGAAGTCTTGAGTTTGCAGACTCCATTATTTCAGAAAAAAAAGCCGATCTTGTTGCAATATGCAGATCACAGGTAGCTGACCCGTTATTTGTTAAAAAATCCCTGAATAAACAGCAGATCATTGAATGTACCGATTGCATGACCTGTCTGTACTTTTTAAGGGGCGCAAAATCTGCATCATGCCCTCAGAACCCACAACTTTAAAGGCTGAGAGCATGAAAGTACTTTTAATCGGAAGCGGAGGGCGGGAGCATGCCATTGCAGAGGCTATCGCCCGGAGTAAGAAAAGCCCGCAGCTTTTTGCAGCCATGAGCAAAAAAAACCCGGCTATAGCCCGCCTGTGCAGGGATTTTCTGCTCGTAAAAGAGACAGACCCTGCAATAGTTGATTATGCCCTTGCGAACAAAATCGAGCTTGCGGTTATAGGCCCGGAGGCCCCTCTTGCTGCAGGCATTCCTGATTCACTCTGGAATGCTGGAATCCCGGTTGTCGGGCCGCGGCGGCCTGCAGCGCAGATTGAATTTGATAAAGCGTGGGCGCGCGATTTCATGAAAAAATACAATATTGCAGGCTGCCCCGAGTTCAGGGTGTTCAGGAAAGGTGAGAACGGTACTGATGAGTTTATTGATGAACTCGGGGATGTTGTTATCAAGCCCGCGGGTCTAACAGGTGGAAAAGGCGTGCGTGTAATGGGTGATCATTTTGATATAGACGGAGCCAGGGCCTATGCCAGAGAAGTCCTGAAGAACGATGGCCTTGTTATTGAGAAGCGGCTAATTGGTGAGGAATTTACAGTCCAGGCATTTGTTGACGGCAGAACCCTGGCATTTGCCCCTGCTGTTCAGGATCATAAAAGGGCATATGAAGGTGATAAAGGGCCAAATACAGGCGGGATGGGATCCTACAGCGATTCAAAAGATATACTGCCTTTTATGATAGAAGCTGATTATACCGATGCAAAAAAGATAATGGAAGATACAGTTCATGCCATCTGGAAAGAGACAGGTGTTCCATACCAGGGCATACTGTACGGCCAGTTCATGGCAACTGAGAAAGGCATCTCTGTCATTGAGTTCAATGCACGCTTTGGAGACCCTGAGGCCATGAATACTCTTCCTCTTCTTGATAATGATTTTCTTGATGTGTGCACAGGCATTGTAGAAGGGACGCTTGATAGTATCAGGGTCACGTTTAAGAAGCAATCTACGGTGTGCAAATACGCAGTCCCTGAAGGCTACCCTGATAATCCAGTCAAGGATTCGGTCATAGAGATCACAGGTGTAAATGATGCGCTTCTTTTCTATTCCAGTGTATATGAAAAAGATAGTAGAATATATACGACAGGTTCAAGGGCACTTGCGGTCCTGGGCATTGCAGGCACTATCAGGGAAGCTGAAAAAATAGCGCAGACTGGCCTATCAGGTTTGAGGGGCAAGCTTTACAGCAGGCATGATATAGGAACAGATGAACTCATCAATAAAAGAGTACGGCATATGGAGGAGCTGAGAGTTAAGGCCAGATGCCATAATATGCATTAAGAGCCAGAACAGCCAGTCCTATAACTATCGCTACTGAGAATACTGTTTTAGGATCTATTAGTACTGCAGTCTCTTCTGCATCGTAATATCTCATTAAGCCGGCTGAGGACATCAGGCCGCTTCCTTCTTTCTTTTTTGCCATGATTGCTACTTATGTTCTTATAGCATTTGAATCTATCGCGTTGAATCGTACCCCTTGCGTTAGATATATATGTTTTCATGACAATCAATTTCCTTAAAGAACCGCAGATAAAATTGAACATAAAATACGGAAACTTAAGAAATAGACTATATGAGTGCGAGGAATAAGCGTCATGGATTAGCCAGAGGGATTATAATGCTCCTGATTATATCAGGATTTATTAGCTTTGCCTCTGCCTTTGAGATCTCTAAACTCCAGTGGAGTGGAGGTATCTCAGATACGCTCAAGCGAGGAGAAGTAATTTCATATAATGGATACTCAGTAAAAGTCGTAGCGTTTCCTCCGCCCGCAGAATCCGATAAATATATAGAAAAACCCAGTGAACCGGTTGAGCCGTATGTGGGATTAAATATATCTAAAAATGGTAGTTTCATTAATACAACTGTACTCAAACTGGAGGAATCATATATCTCGCCTGATGGTGAATTGAGAGTCACGGCAAAAGAACTACCCTCTAAAAGCGCCATAGAATGGCTTTTTCAAAGTTATAATCCGTGGGCGACAATAGAACTTAGTCCGAGGGGGATACCCAGTCTTGAGATATCAATAGACACAGACAAAAGTAAATACACACCTTCACAGGATTCAGAGATTACTGCAACTGTGAGCTTAGAGAATACTGGATCGGCTGATGCATTTAACATTGATATGGACATTAAGACAGAACTTCCGATAAAGAGAGGTAGTCTAAAGTATCATTACGAGAGGATCGGAAAAGGTGAATCTATAACAGAAACTATTACATTCGCACTACCTCTTCTCACTGAAGAGAAGATCTATAGCATATTTGCAAATGCCAGTGGATACGATGCTCTGAATATACCATATACAGCGCAGCTCACACAGACCATCTCGACAGCAGTCGATCCTAAGTGGAGCATGTCCCTGAGGAAGAGCGCACATGATAAGATGTATCTAAAGGATTCAGTGATGATCTCGCTCTCATTAAAAAACAATGGGAAGCATGATATTAAGAATGTGAGTATTAAAGATTCTCTTCCCAATGGTTTTAAGCTCGTGAGCAACGTATCGCTGCAATGGGTGGTTAATATTTCTGCTGGTGGAGAATGGGACTATCGCTATCTGATAAAACCGCAGGAGCCGAGCACTGAAGGCGTTTTATTTCCTCCTGCTACTGCACAGTTCAAAATAAGGAACGAACTATACGGCATACGATCAAACCAGCCAAAAATCGTGGTATATGGATCTAAGGTTGTGCTTGATAAGCAGACCGATGTCTCTGAGATCAACCCGGGTGATACTGTGACTGTGACGGTAACTGCAGAGAATACTGGAAATACTCCTACAAAAGTCATTATCAAGGATCAATTGCCCGAAGATGCAACTATAATTAGCGGCAGCACTGATCATGAGGAATTTTTAGAAGCAAACAAGATAGCAAGTTTCAGCTATACTCTTAAGACAGGTTCTACATATCCAATTAAGCTTCCACCTGCAACTGCCCAGTATTATGAACTTGGCACCAAGGGTGAAAAGATCAGCACTGAGAGTCGGGAACTTGAGATAGGGATTAAATCCAAGGATGAAACCAGTACAGACGTACCGGCCTCTCAAATTACAGTATTACCTACAGAGCCTGCAACTCCTGCATCTATCATCGATGAATCTGATAATCCTGACAATTCAAATGTTACAGATGGGTTTGATGGATCTGGATCAGATGAACCCGAATCAGTTGAGCCTTCAAGTGAAATTAATACCTTTTTGAATTCTATACTGGGTTGCGATAATAATGGGATTAAACGCTCTGATTCTGAGTATAATATCTGCAACTTTTTAAGAAAGAATCAGTTCGAATAATAGAATAGTTTTGATAAAAAAACTTCTCCAGATAAATACTTCCAAAATCTATATGAATAATGGGGTTGTATGCGAAGAAAAATGGAGAAAGATCATGGGAAATATTAGACCTAATTATATCAAATCATTAGCAAACCAGTTACTTGAAGAACGCGGCGATGCTTTCAGCACCGATTTTGCACAGAACAAGGAGAATGTTACCAAATATACCAATGTTGAGAGCAAAGTTATCAGAAACCGTGTAGCAGGATATATAGTACGTGCCTTGAGAGTACAGGCTACAAGAAGAAAGTAGAGGTTTATGTTTGAAGGTGTTCTGCCTGCTCTTATTACTCCGTTCACAAAGGAGAGTAAGGTAGATAAAGAAGGTCTGCAACAGAATATCGGTTTTTTAATTGAAAATGGGGTATCGGGTATCGTTCCATGTGGAACAACAGGTGAAGCTGCAACTCTTTCTATCAAGGAACATGAGAAGGTAATTGAAATAGCAGTTGAATGCTCTACGGTTCCTGTTGTAGCAGGTACGGGCTCCAATAACACAGCCGAAGCCCTTGAGCTAACAAGATTTGCACAGGATGCAGGTGCTGATGCCGCTCTTCTGATAACACCGTACTATAACAAGCCCAATGACCGCGGGATGATCGATCATTTTAAGACGATTGCAGATGCTGTTGATGTACCTATCATATTATATAATGTTCCTTCGCGCACAGGAGTCAATCTCAAGCCTGAGCTTGTCTCTGAGCTTGCAAAAATAAGCAACATCGCAGGAATAAAAGAGGCAAGTGGTAACCTTGATCAGATTACTAAGATTCTCGAACTTACACAGGGTGAGGATTTTGTGGTATTCTCAGGGGATGATGGCCTCACGCTTCCCATCATGGCACTGGGCGGCGTGGGTGTAATCTCTGTCGTAGCCAATGTCGCTCCAAAGCTTGTAGTTTCCATGGTTGAGGCATTCAGCAAAGGAGATATGGATACGGCAAGAAAACTGCATATTTCGCTTGCCCCTCTGATACGTGCTGTCTTTCTGGAGACAAATCCAATTCCCATCAAGAAAGCGGTTGAACTTATCGGACTTCCGGCAGGAGACCTGAGACTTCCTCTTGCACCTATCAGCGATGATAACGAGAGAAAGCTGAGGTCTGCGTTACATGATCTTCATCTTATAAACTGAGTTATTTATGATAAAAATAGCAGTCACCGGTGCCTGTGGGCGAATGGGTGGACTTATTATAGAGAATATATTAAAATCCAATAATTTAGAACTCATCTCTGCCATAGATGTGACCAGTGCAGGTAAAGACATAGGCGATGTAATGAGGATAGGTAAATTGAATGTTCTGGTCGGGGATGCAAACGATATTGATACTGTCCTGGAGAGATCAAAGCCTGATGTCCTTATTGATTTTACAATAGCCCAGGCTGCTGTGAGAAACGTAATCGCCAGTGCCCGGAAAAAGATAAATCTGGTTGTTGGAACGACAGGGTTCACGCAGGAGCAGTTATCATCAATGGAAAACGCTATAAAAAGTAATGGCATTGCTGCGGTTATTTCTCCTAATTTCTCCTTAGGTGTGAATGTGTTCTGGGGCCTGATTGCCCAGGCTGCAAAGAGACTTGAGGATTACGATATTGAGATAATAGAGGCGCACCATAACCAGAAGAAGGATGCACCCAGCGGTACTGCAATGAGGGCTGCAGAGATCATCTCAAAGACACTGGGTGAGAAAGATTTCGTGTATGGAAGATGCGGTCTTTCTCCGCGTAAGAAGGAGATTGGCATCCATGCGGTCAGAGGGGGGGATATTGTAGGAGATCATACCATCCTGTTCGCAGGGGATGGAGAGCGAATCGAGATCAAACACCAGGCCCACAGCAGGCAGGCGTTTGCCGCAGGTGCAGTAAGAGCAGCAGAGTGGGTCTCAGCCGCCCCGCCTGGTATATATGAAATGCTTGATGTGCTGAAGTGAGCTATTCCGCCATATTGCCTACCCCTTGATCCTAACCGTAATATCAAAGAGATATTCATAATTATGATGATAGTAATATGAAAGATTTATATATCTCTAGAGCAGAACAAACCAAGGGTATGAGAATTTTAAGAATTTTCTGAATAAAAATATAAACTAAAATACATGTGTTAATTATGGAATCCATTACTCTATTTAGCAATAAAAGAAATCCAGTAACTGCCGCTGGGGATATAATTGAACAGGCCCGTATGCGTGTGGATTTTAAGCCTGACCTTGCTCTATTCTATGCCACACTTAAGTATAATGGCAAATACCAGTCCATGCTGGATATACTCCATGAGGAATATGGCGATATACCGCAAATAGGTGCAACTGTGGACGGCATGATATACCCTGATGATCTGCGTGCAGACGGCGCGGCGCTTGTACTCTGTAAGGATGCGGATGCCAGAATACGTGTTGACGGGGTTAAAGAAAAAGGCGCAGTAGAGTCGGCAGAGAAGCTTGCAAAAAAGATAAAGTGTGAGAAAGGCGCAATTCTACTGCATTTCCCCCTGGTGCATGTGCCAGGAGCGTTCAAATCAAGTGAGTTCTATGCGAGGGGAATGTATTACAGTAAACAGTGCCGTGGAAAAAATCAAGAAAAACAGAAAGAATATGCCCGAAAATTTGCGGATTACTGCAACAGGGAGAATATCTTCTATCTGCCTCCCACTATCCTGAGCATATTCGCCAGATATACAGATTACAAAATCCCGATCATTGGTATGAATGCGATGCATACGCAGGTAAGGTTCAACTCTCCACATATATTCTGCAACTTCGAGGATATAGAGGACGGCATTGCTGCGCTTACGATAGAGAAAGAGGGTATAAATGCTGTTTATGATGATATCTTTCCCGATAAGGGAAGAACTGTGGAAGAAACAAGGCGTATAGTGAGTGATGAGTTTACGGTTATCAGGGAATTTAAAGCAAATTTTGAAAAAAATGTATTAATTTCTATGGACGGCATACCTTCAGTAAAGGCAGTAAAAGATCTTATATACGTATCTGAGAAGAACGATGAAGAATCACTAAGACACCTTGATAAAGGAGATTTTAAACTTTACAGACCATATGAGCTTTTGTTTTTCAATAAAAAAACAAATGGGGCATTTATTCTTGGCATGGGATCATATTTTCCTTTTGATTTGTTTCCTTTTTTTATGGATGTTTCTGATTATTCTGAAGATGTTATACTTGCGTACGAGGCAATACATGGCAAATTCGATGCGTTTATCTCAAGCTTAAATCATTTAAAATATAACAATGGCAGGTTTGTCTATCTTCTCATCGATGTCGGAGTTGTCGCTGCATTCGGAGAGAAGGCTCTGGAATACAAAAATAAAATAAAAATAATATTAAATGGAAATTATTTTGGGATTTTGTCGATTGCTCCTTCAGCGTATATTCCACCAGGATTTAAACTAAGAAATTATTTATCAGAATCATCTAAAAATACTTTTTTTATGAGTGCTGGAACAAACGCTTGTCTTGAAGTTTAAAGAAAAGCACCCAGTCCCATAAATACTAATGATGCATAGACAGAATGGCCTATTCCTTTGAGTGCTTTTAAATCTCCCATATCTAAAGTCCAGCGTTTTTTATGCATATGGATAAAAGTGTTTTTCAAAAAATAGAGGAATGGGAGCACTATGACTAAAATACCCGTACTGAAAAAGTCTAAAGTAAGCGGGTTCAATATAACCAAATAATACAGTAACATGAGGTAACAGGAATACCGTAAGAGCTGAGAAGGAGAAAAGATCACTCCAAAGGTTTTTAAACCTGCTTTCCTGTCCCCTGAAATATCTTTTAAATCTTTTAACAGCAATCCTGATATGCTAAAGAAAAAGAAAGCCAGTGTTATTATTAGTCCCTTTATGTTAATATCATCATATATAGTCCATATACTCAATGTGTACATAGGCCATGCAATGCTGTATGTAATAAACTCGCCAATATAATGATCTTTCAATCTAAAGCCGATTATTTTTTTAATAATTAAATTATCAGAGTACCACCACGTAGCAAAAGCCCAGATAAAGAAGAACAAGAAAATTGGTTTTTTAAGTTCAATTGATAAATAATATACTAATAGCATCGACAGAGCATAGAGCAGGACCGCAACAAAAATGGATGTTTTTTGCATTGATATGTCCTGAGTTAAAATAGTTTTTTTGCCCTGCGCTATGTCTTCCTTTAAATCATTGCTGTGATTCCACAGGTTAGAGGCAAAGTTTGAAAGCAGTGAAATGGATATCCCGGTAAACAGAAGTGGAAGATCGTGAATGGACCACTCTTTGCGAGATATTAAAAAAAGAGCCACGGCAAAGAGAGGAACTGGAGAAATGATAGAAGCTGGAGTGTTGCACAATCTTAAAAGCTCAACAACTTTTCTCCAGTGCATTTAAGATTTTTAAGCAGCGCCCAGACGAACGTTCTTAAATAACTCTTCTGCTACTTTCTCTTCCTCTTCTTTCTGTATATCTTTCTTTTCGCTCTTCATTTCTTGTCACCTCTTTGTTTATGCTCGTTATGAGCATTCATTACATATGTCACGTACCAATATAAGATAACACTAAAAATAATTTAGAAATTATTTTAAGAAACCATGTTAAGGAGATTAATTAATAAATTATACTACGAAGACCAATTAAGAAACGATGTTAAGGAAAATAGTTACATAATTCTACATGATCATATCATACTACAAAAATAACTCCTGCCAATAGAAGAAAGCAGTGTTTAACAAAAATGTTCATACCCCCGTGCTTTTAGCTCTTCCAGCCTGCCTGCCCTCTCAATAAATACTCCTCTGTCAATAACCTCACCGATAGCAGTTAGAGAACAGCTTCTTCTCACTCTATCGATCCTATCTGGAGCCACAGTAAATAAGAGCTCAAAATCCCCGCCTGTAAAAACCACTGCTTCAAGCAGTTCCTCGCCTTTCAATAGCTTCTTAACATCAGGCAGGACAGGCAGTTTGCTCTCGTATATTCTAAAACCCACATTGCCTGCCCTGCTCATGTCATGGAGTGATAGCGCAAGCCCGTCGCTGATATCCATCATAGATGTAACCGAGCGGGATTCTGCAAGGGTGATACCCTCATGTATTCTGGGTACGGGCTCAAACAATGCCTTTAATACCTCCTGGCTAACCGGTATTCCTCTATTCAGAGCAAAAAGGGCTGCTCCAGCAGAGCCAGGGTGTCCTGTCACGCATACGATATCTCCCACCATTGCCCCACTTCTGCGAATAAGCAGTTCTTTTCTCACGGTGCCAAGCGCAGTACCTGCCATTGTCAGTTCATCATGTGCATCCGTATCCCCGCCAATGATCTGCGTCCCGTATTTTGAGGCGCACTCATCCATTCCCTCTACTATTTCATCGACAAATTCAAGTTCAGTATCAGGCGGTATGCCCATTGCCATTACAACACCGATGGGTCTTGCACCTTTAGCAGCAAGGTCGCTCAGATTTACAGCAACCGACATCCATCCGATCTGCCTGCCGCTCATCTGGCGTGGAAAATCGGTTTTTCGATGGAGTATATCTGTAGTGATGAGGATATAATCCCCGATACCAATATCAAGCACAGCGCAGTCATCCTCGCCAGCCCCTATGACGACGTTATTTCCCGGTCTTGCAAGTAACCTGGAGATATGCGCAATCAATGCCCTCTCATTAAGCTGGTTTATTTTCACAAGTTAATATCTACCATCGTATCTATAATTTTTCCTGCATCATATTTATTATTAATAAAGGATCAGTAGACTTAAATGAACGCTGTACCGGGCGATGAAGAGCTGCCGCTTGTTGAACATGTTAAAGAACTTCGATCAAGGATGATCATTATCGCAGTTCCGATCGTTATTATTACAGCAGTTGCTTTCCTGTTCTCTGGTGAGTTGCTGCAGTTGATATGGGAACAGGCGTTGAAATTGATATGGGAGGAGGCGATACCTATGCCCATGGTCATATATTCCCCGATGGAGCTGCTCATGACAAAGCTAACCCTGTCCCTGGCATGTGCACTTTTTTTTGGGATACCGCTCATGATGTACGAGGCGTTCATGTTCATAGGAAAAGGATTGTACGAGAATGAAAAACGATTCTTTATTAAGGTTGTACCTCTCTCCTTCATTCTATTCTCAGTGGGTGCAGCACTTGCTTACTTTGTCGCCGTACCTCTCATGTTTAAATATACAGTATTTTATTCAATGGATGTAGCAACCCCGCAGGTCTCAGTTATAAAGACGATCTACACGATGATTACGCTTGTTGTGGGTTTTGGTCTTATTTTCCAGTTCCCTCTCTTGCTGATATTCGCTTTAAAGATGGATCTCTTGAAACTTGAGGCTCTAAAAAGAAAGCGAAAGATAATATACGGCGCCCTTCTGGCAGTTTCATTATTCATATCACCAGACCCCACAATACTATCAGAGTTGATTGTGGCTGCAGTGCTTGTGATCCTGTTTGAGTTCAGCCTCATGGTAGCCAGATTCTTTTGATGTAACAAAACTAATATACATATTAATGCAATCAAAGGAGAAGGAAGGTATCAACTATGGTAAAAATATTCCATGACAAGGATGCAGATTTGGATGTGTTGAAAAATAAAACGATTGCTGTTATAGGTTACGGCAGTCAGGGTGCGGGTCAGGCACAGAACCTTCATGATTCGGGGCTTGATGTGGTTGTAGGCGTAAGGGAAAACGGTGAATCATGGTCTCAGGTAAAGAGCGACGGTCTTGCGGTCATGAGCATTGCAGATGCTGCAATAAAAGGAGATCTTGTCCAGATGCTCGTACCTGATGAGATACAGAGCGCTATATACTACAGCGAGGTCGCCCCGCATATGAGCAGCGGCAAAACGCTGTGTTTCTCACACGGGTTCAATATACATTATAACCAGATCGTGCCTCCAAAGGACGTGGATGTGATAATGGTCGCACCGAAAGGGCCGGGCTTCCTTGTCAGGCGCACATATACTGAAGGTATCGGTGTCCCCGCGCTTCTTGCAATATACCAGGATGCGACAGGAAGGGCATGGGATACAGGCATGGCCTATGCGAAAGGGATCGGCGTCACACGTGCAGGCGTGTTAGAGACCACGTTCAAGGAAGAGACCGAGACTGATCTTTTCGGTGAGCAGGTTGACCTGTGCGGCGGCTGTACAAGCATGATAAAAGCATCTTTTGAGACGCTTGTTGAAGCGGGATACCAGCCTGAGGTTGCATATTTTGAGACACTGCATGAACTAAAGCTCATAGTCGACCTGATTCATGAAGGCGGCTTGAGCAAGATGTGGTATTATGTATCCAATACCGCCGAGTACGGCGGACTTACCGTTGGCCCGAAGATCATCAATGAGCAGTCCCGCCAGGCCATGAAAGAGGCGCTGCGCAGGATACAGAGCGGTGAATTCGCCAGGGAGTTCATACTTGAAGGCAGGGCAAACAAGCCTGTGCTGAACGCGCTTGAGAGACAGGAGAACGAGCATCCGGTAGAGAAGGTAGGGAAAGAGATCCGCGCCATGATGCCCTGGCTTAAGAAGTAAAATTAATTAAGCAATTTTTATAGTGTTTTGTGTAAGTAATAAGATAACATAAGAACTCTAGTCACCATATTATATTAACCGCAGATGAACGCGGATAAACGCAGATGCCTTTTTATAAATCTGCGTTCATCTGCGTGTATCTGCGGTTTCTTATTCTTATCTCCCGAGTGTAGCATGAGCCTTTGCAAGGTGCCTGGCTGCCAGCGCTCCGATGAGTGAGATCTCACCTGCCAGAACCGCTGCTGCTATTATCTCGGCGAGTTTCTTTGAATTCACACCCGGAGGGTCACCTGCGCCTGCTGCACCCAGCATATTCAGGCACTCCTGCTGTGCGCCGATACGCGTTCCTCCCCCGACTGTTCCTACAGCAAGCGAAGGAAGAGTAACCGAGCAATAGAGAGCATCATCTTTAAGTTCCATCGTGGTCATGGCATTGCTTGCCTCAACAACATGGGCTGCGTCCTGTCCGCAGGCAATGAACATGGCTGCTGCGATATTTGCAGCATGGGCATTGAATCCAAGCGACCCTGCACGGGCTGAACCTATGAGGTTCTTTCTGTAATTCACCTCTACCATTCTCTCAGGAGTTGTCTTCAGTTTCCCAAGAACTATCTCCCTGCTCAGGACGACATCAGCAGATACTGTTTTACCCTTGCCCATTATAGCATTGATTGCAGCGGGCTTCTTATCTGTGCACATATTACCTGATAATGCAACAAGTTCCACATCGTTTTCCTCTATAATGAGATCAACAGCCGCATCCGTGGCAATGGTGACCATGTTCATACCCATGGCATCCCCTGTATCATAGGAGAACCGCAGGAAAACATTCCTCCCTGCTACAAATGGATCAACCGCAAGCAGCCTGCCAAAACGTGTGGTCTCTCCTGCTTTCTCCTTCAATCGCTGGAGATTCTCTTTAACCCATTCCACAAGCCTTCTTGCGCCCATTACATCTTTTACCCTGAAAACAGGAGCTCTTGTCATCTCATCCCTGAATATCCTGACGTTCGCACCGCCGCAGGCAGTAATGACCGAGCATCCCCTGTGTGTGCTCGCAACCAGTGCACCCTCGGTAGTAGCCAGGGGGATATAGTATCTGCCGCTTGCATATTCACCGTTGACCAGAAGCGGCCCTGCAACCCCGAGCGGAACCTGCACAGCACCTATCATATTCTCAATATTGCGCTTTGTTATATCCTCTGCATCAAACGAGAATTGATCGATATGCTTAAATTCCACTCCTGTCAGTTCTGAGATCGCAGCACGCCGAAGTTTAACTGCCTCGCTGGTATCAAGCATCTTATCAATCTCATGAAGACGCATCTCACCAGCTTTGATTTTTCCAAGGAGTTCTCTGTCCATAAGAGAGTGTGAACTACCTCACGCTTGTGCTGTGAGGCTTCCTGATTCATAGACCGAACTTGCTTTAACGTATGGGATACTGTTGAGGTATTTCAGGGACATTAAAGTAGAGGATTCAATCTCCACAGGCGTTAATTCGGTACGCACCGTACCTATTTGTTTTAGTCCTTCATTCAGTATACAGTTGCTTGAATTATCTTTGATGGTTTTGTTCTTGCTCATACCGTCGTTGCAAGGTTAATATATCGTGAAACCATATATGTCTTATGCTCACCATGTAATCTGTTGCTCAGAGGCTAATTACAAGCTGCCCTTCTTCGCAGTACTGCAGCATCAGGTCAGCCACCTCAAAGGAATGTATCATTTCCACGCCTTCTATCAGCTCATCTTCATCAAAACCGATCATTGCAGATGCCAGTTCGCAGCACTTGAATCTTACTCCAATATCCATACATTCCTTAATATGATCGTCATAAGGAGGATTTCCATGCTTTCCCTTTTTTGCAAGAATAACCCCCATCGGTCCCCACAGAACTACAACTACATCCAATCTCTTCTTACGAAAATATTTTGCAAAACGCAGTGTTTCCATAGGGCTTGTGCTTTCATATACCATATTTTTAAGAAATAGAAGGACTTTTGAGACTTTCCTTGCAGGCATCAGCGTATATTTGGAATAGAAAGTATTTAACTCTGACTTTAAAAACTTAACTGATGTTTATTATCATGATAATATGCTCACTATGCTCACCATCATTGTAAATTATTGTACAAAGTAGAAAAGCTTATATATTGTGATGGACTTAAGTAAACCAAACGAGACAGAGAAGGTAACTAGGAAGAATGTGAAGTAGCTGGCCGGGTAAATCGTATGCAAGGCCAGCTACATGCATTGACCGACTGAAAGCAGTCAACACTGCTTATTTTCGGCTTTCATAGTTATAAACTTATCGGATGAGGCGAATGGTGTGCTGACGATGCTCTTCTCTGCGTAAAACGGTGGTGATAATCTTGAGCCTCATGAACAAAAATGAGCAGAAAAAAAAGATCAGTATTGTAATTCCTACATTAAATGAAGCTCTAAATATAAAAGAAGTATTTTCTGATATTCCTGCATTCGTTGATGAAGTGGTTGTCGTTGATGGTAGCTCGACAGACGGGACCAGGGAAGAGATATTAAAGCTCAGAAATGATGTGAAAATCATAGTAGAAAAACCCTCTGGAAAAGGCACTGCAATAAAAACTGGGTTTGAGAATACAACAGGCGACCTGATAGTCATGATGGATGCAGATGGCAGCCATGATCCTAAGGAGATTCCTTCACTTCTTGAACCTGTGCTCGATGGCTACGATGTCGCAAAAGGATCGCGCTTACTGCCGGGTGGGGGCTCTGAAGATTTCACACCGTTCAGGAGATTCGGTAACAGCATATTCGTGGCAATGGTGAATAATATGTATGGCACAGACTACACAGATCTGTGCTACGGCTACCGGGCATTCAAGAGAGAGGCCCTGGAGAAGATATGCTGCAGCTCGAGCGGGTTTGAGATCGAGACCGAGCAATCGATACTTATTAAAAAAGCGGGGCTGAGGGTAAAAGAAGTACCTTCCTTTGAGGCGAGGAGGAAGAACGGGAACTCCAATCTCAACTCATTCAGGGATGGGTGGAGGATACTTGGTATTATAGTCAAAGAATATTTTAAAAAATTTGACAGGAGGTGAAAGAGTGAAAAGAGGATTACTACTAGTGATGGCAACAATAGCGATAATGTCAACAGTGACTCTGGCAAGTGCATATGCGGAACTGACCGCTGATCCTAAAGAACTGAGCATAGATATAGGTTCAACAGGCAGTCTCACCTTAGCTCTAGATACAGACGATGACGGAGAAGCAAAGTTAAAGTTCGAGACAGATTCTGCTGAAATTAAGGCCAATCTGATAGAAGATTCATCAGGCAGTGAGACTGGTCCTGGAAACGATGGAGAGCTTGTATTCGATAATACTCCAAAGACTCCTAAGACGTTCACACTTGAGATAACGCCACAAGACGGTGCAACCGTCAACGAGAAACATGACATCTATATTGAATACCAGAATAAAAACGGCGAAAAGAAGAAATGGAGCACCAAAGCTTCAGTTACAGCTACCGTGGTTCCAGTTCCAGAGTTGAGCACTGTAGCACTCATGTCAGCCGGCTTGCTGGGAATGATCGCGTTGGTAAGGCGGCAGAGAAGAGACTAAAAAACGGAGTAAATCAAAACAAGATTTGGATGACTAGAGCATACCTCCATAAGGAGGATGCTTTAATATTTTTAAATAAGCTGCTAAAAGAAATGTTATGAAATATTTTAAAAAAATTATGTTATATTCTTTACGAAAAAATGGACTAAATCAGCTATTATTTTATTTGAGTAATCTGGATGTATACAGGATAATTGTTTTTGATAAAATCTTAGGATGCTTATATAACTTAGAGAAGAAGCAAGTCGTACTGGAGTTAGGATCAGGCTACTCAATATTGCCAAAAATAATTAGTAGTTCTAATGTAGAATATGTAACCCTAGACCTGAGTAAAGACGCCGCTTTATATCAAAAAGATAATAAGATTTCTCCTGTTATCGGTGATATGCGTTATTTACCATTTAAAACCTCAAGAATTCCTACGATTATTGCAATAAGCTCTATAGAGCATGTAGCAAACGACTCAATGGTTTTCAATGAGATAGGAAGAGTTTTAAAAAGCTCTGGTATTGCGATTTTAAGCTTTCCCTATAATTCTAAAAATCATGAAATAAGGATGGTTTACCCAAGTCAAATATTATATTTCATATTTAATAAAATAAAATTTTTATTGAATTTTATTTTAGATAAGCACCATATCAGATATTTTAGTGACCAAACGTCAACCGATTCTATAATGAGGACTTATACAGATAAATACATAGATGAAGTACTAAAAGAGACTGGACTATCGGTCCATTCTTCATTTAAATGGGGTAGCGATACATTTTTTAAAAAATTTTGGTCTTTGATATCACCAGGCTGGTTTGTATTAAAAGATTTTATGTTTTTGTATCTCTTTAAAATTGTTGGAAATATACAAAACAATAAAAATCCCTCTGGAATTATTATTAAATTAGTAAAGAGGTAACTTAATGAATTATCCGCCTGTATCTATAGTTTTTGCAGCATATAAAACCGAGAGATATCCCTACATCTTAAGGGCGCTTGATACAATATCAAAACAGATTTATAAGAAATTCGAAACTATATTAGTGGTTGACGGTAATAATGAACTTTATTCTATCTTATCAAACACGCTAAAAGAAAAAGATCATATTAAATTACGAATACTGAAAAATGAAAAAAGAGGAGGGCCATCTGCTGCACGAAACAGAGGAGTACTAGAATCAAGAGGAGAAATAATTGCAATAATAGATGATGATGTATTTGTATCACCAGATTGGCTGGAAAAACTTATAAAAAATTTTGAACATGAGAATGTATTAATGGTTGGTGGAAAAATATTACCAGCTTATGAGAAAGGTTCATCTATTCTGCCCGAAGAAATTCTGTGGCTAGTTGGATGTACTTATAAAGGCCATCCAGTTAAAAGACAACCAGTAAGAAACGTTATATCCGCCAATATGGCTTTTAGAAAGAGATTATTTGATATTATTACTTTTGAACGATTATCTAATGATAAAGATTGGAGAATGAGCGATACTTTAATAGGAGTTAGAGTTAATGAGTTCAAACCAAGCTCCGTAATCTACGACCCCCAGCCTGTCGTATACCATAATGTTCCTAAAAAGCGTACTGCATTATCCTATCTCATAAAAAGATCTTATATTGAAGGTTTCTTAAAATCGCTGTTTAAGAGGACTACTAAAACCACAGTTATCTATAGTTATGAATCAAACTATTTGATAACTCTACTGGTCTCGATTATGAACTATATTCTAACACTTCGCCTTAGATATGCTTTTATTAACTCAGTTGTTCTAATGAGCGTCTTAACAGGATTTTTTATTGGATTTTTTTATGAAAGGAATAAGTATCGAAAATAGAAAGATTTCTGATAGACAGATTGCTTATTTGAGTATATATTTCTCATTTATTCTATTTTCAATCTGGATTATCCTTTTAGATTATTTCAAGCCTATTTTTGAGAATAGTTGGTCTAAAGATCCTTTAGCTATGTTAAATACGCTGTATCCAATATTCTTTATATTTTTGATCACCACATCAATTTTTTGTTTCATATATATAATCTATTGTAAAGAGAAGACCCATATAATCAATATAATACTATTGATTGAATTATCTATAATTCTGTTGTATACTCCACTCTATCTTAGTGGATGGGTATTCTCTCCGGATCCCATTCGAAATATAATAGCATCTGAGTCGATTGAAAAAATCTTGAATAGTGTCTTTTATAAAGATATTTCCTACGAGTCTCAATTTTTTAATACTGAAATAATGTCGTATCCCGGTTCCTCATTATTTAATTATATTTTTATTATCTTAACTAATATCGATAAAGTATATTATATCAAATTTATTTTTCCAATTTTTGTTCTAATAGCTATTGTTCTTATTTGGTATTCTTTTGTCAGCAAATTATTTGATAACCTTACAGCATTCATTTCAAGTTTAATAGCTATATCAAGCTTTTTTTATTATAAGTTACATCCATCCCCATACGTTGTTGGATTCATTTTATTGTTACTAACATTTCATCTCTTAACTAATCAAAGTATTCAGTCTTATATTTGTTTACTTATAGTGATTATATCCATGGTTATTACTCATCCTATATCTCCAATAATGTTTGAACTTTTTCTAATAACTTTAGTATTTTTTAGAGTTTCAATGAACAGCTACACAGGCTTGAAAGTTAAAAAAAATAAATATCTTATTCTACTGGTATTTATACTCTGGATTTTCTGGTCTATGTTAATTACACCAATGGGCAATGATTTGATAACAAGGTTTTACAGTATAGTAACTCTTAAATTTATCAGTGGAGCAGAAGATTTTCAAAAATTTACTTTTGAGAATTCTTTTATCTATCCAGAGGTACCTTTGTTAAATAAATTAATATACTTTCTTATGCTAATAATAGCATATGTATATATATTAAATTTTATAATTAAACAAAAACACAAGTATAAATGTTCAGTTCTATCAACTAGAAATTTTTTAAATAGCAGATTTATTTTCTTATATATAATATCACATATATTTTTACTCAGTGCGGCTATTATAGTGTTGTGGGGTGATTACGATCTTCTTGAGCGATCACTAACACCTTTTGTATTTATAATGTCTATTATTATATCCTATATATTCATTGATATTTTAAGTCAGAAGAAATTTAAAATTCAAGTGTTAATATGTTTAATATTAATATTGTTTGTGATAAGTGGACCTATTATTAATTACAGTAGTTCTGCATATAATAGTTATCCAACTTCTGAGAAACATGGGTTATACTGGCTATCGAATAGAAATCTAAATAACGTGTATTTATATATACAAACACCCTCATATCATCAACTCTCATTTTTTGTAGAACCAAACATTGACATTAAATTAATAAAAGATATAGATAAGATGAATAAAAGTGATTTAATTGTATTTAGAAAAACTAACTTCTACTTCATATCCATGAGACAGGAATTTTCTTTTAGCAACAATAGTTATATAAACACTAAATTACAGGTTGAAAATGATAAACAGTTTAACAAGATATATTCGAATGATAATTTCGAGATAAATAGTAAAAAATCAGTTCAATAATTTGCTCAACTTCTTACATTTACCATGGTGATATTTGCCTGTCCACCTGCTATATAAATATTAGAATCCACACCGTCAGTTGCATCTATGTTCTTAAAAGCTATATCGCTGTTTGGCACTGCAGAGTAAGTCACATATAAATTCCTCCAATTCCTTTTCACATCTCCACCTACCACGCTTATATTTTTTGATGCTAAAGAGTATCTATCAACAATTCTTATTCCAGCGTAATAACTAACTTTCTTATTATTATTTATAATTGGATCTGATATATAACTATTCTGTACACCTTGCATAAGAATCCCGCTTCCTGAGTTGTATCGGATAATTGGGTTCATTATTTTCGCCTCAACAAATGATAAGAGTATACCATCCTTACCATTATGCTCAGAAGTATGATTAATAACTGTTATCGAGTATTTACCAATATTCGAAAAAGGCATTTCTAATGATAATCCATAATTGGTGTTGTTGTTAGTGACGCAATTTATGTAGCTATTGTATAGGTTATTTTCAACAGTACTACCTCTATCTGCTATTCCTGCTTGTCCATTGTATTCAGCTCTGCAATTTATAAATACATTCCCATATCCTTTTCCTATAGCATCTGAACCAATATGGATTCCATGTCTGTAATTATGATGACTCCATACTGAATCAAATGTATTATTATTACCTTGCCAAATGTTTAATCCATAATATCCACCGTTTCGTATCTCAACATCTAATATTTTTATATATGAGGTATTAGATAGTACCATAACTCTATTACTTTTTTCCCCATTTGTCTGTAGATTTCCGTCTATTATTCCACCAATAAAGTCACTATAGTTGACATTATTAAACCTTATGAAAGCCGAATCCTTGACGTTTATTATTGCATCTCTCGCATAAATAGTAGTCCATGATGGAACGCTCATAATAGTCGATAACGTAAAATTACCTCTCAGTACAATTGTTTCTTTCCATGTCCTTATTGGATTAAGTGCGTTAATTGCTTTTTGTATTACTGTAGATGCATCTGTATCACTATATTCTATAACTCCGTTTCTACCATTTATAGCGTATGTTTTATTATTCTCAGAATAGATTATGTAAGAAATGGATGGTCCTAATTCTATATCGTCAACCCAGAATGTGCCATAGCCACCCCTGATAGCAGCATAGACATATATCCATCTGGTATCAGCCCCTGTCTGAAAGGTTATCTGCTTCTGTGTCCAGTCATTTGTACCCTTACTGAATGCAAGGTTGGTCTGACGAAGCCACTTTTTGTTAGAATCCAGCTCCACCACCCTCAAAGCAGGTGAATACGTACCTCCTGCATCCTGGGTCTTTACCCATGCAGAAAGAATATAATTCTGGAAGGGCTCAGTCTTTATCAGATCTGATTTAGGGTACCCACTCTCACTATCTTTTGTCCCTGGAATATTTATTTTTACAGATCGTGTGCCGCTGTGAGAAACGGTATCCCATAATGGTGTATTTCCATTGACTGTTACAAAGCTCCAGTTCAGGGGTTTTGTTGTACCGCTCTCAAAGCCAGGATTCGCCATAAGGTTCAGAATTGAGCTGAATTGGCTCAGTTCTATATCGTCAACCCAGAATGTACCATAGCCACCCCTGATAGCAGCATAGATATAGACCCATCTGGTATCAGCCCCTGTCTGAAAGGTTATCTGCTTCTGTGTCCAGTCATTTGTACCCTTACTGAATGCAAGGTTGGTCTGACGAAGCCACTTTTTGTTAGAATCCAGCTCCACCACCCTCAAAGCAGGTGAATACGTACCTCCTGCATCCTGGGTCTTTACCCATGCAGAAAGAATATAATTCTGGAAGGGCTCAGTCTTTATCAGATCTGATTTAGGGTACCCACTCTCACTATCCTTCGTCCCTGGAATATTTATTTTTACAGATCGTGTGCCACTATGAGAGACAGTATCCCATAATGGTGTATTTCCATCGACTGTTACAAGACTCCAGTTTAGAGGCATGCTTGTACCGCTCTCAAAGCCAGGGTTCGCCAAAAGGTTTGGCAAATTGGTCGGGGCTGCCGACGATGATGTTGTGTATATCAGAAGCAGGGCAAAAACGATAACTGTTAGTTTTTTATTGTTCATTATAATCACAAGTATGATGCATTAGTATTTTTCTTAAAGCATATAAATGCTTTCATTAGCATAATGATTATGTTAATGAATAATCATGTTAGAATATATTTGCCAGTAAATCCTTCGTATGCAGCAGTCCTGCACTGCCGTACAGTTTGCAGCGCATCAGGGAATCGCTGCCCGCAATGGGTTAGAAAAATGTCGGGAGGAAGGAGGAGGCACGAAGAAGATATAGCCGCAGGCAGGAAGTTCAACAGAGCCGTCGATCTCATTTTCGGGCACAAGAAGCGCAATAAAGCCGTATATTTCATCATACCACCAGTACTAAAATATCTGTCATTCGATTTAAATATACCTAAAGTTTCTCTAAAATTTTTAACGTTTAGTATAAACTATTTTGGCTTTTTATAGTTTATAAACGTTTTTTTCAAAGTTACGCACGTTCTAAATGTGGGCAAAGATCACATCATTGTAAAATACATGGCTTAACAGGGAAGACATCACCTATCACTGTGTTTACCAGCATTTGACAGCACTAATTTTAAGGCAAATCCTGCCGGGTCTTTCATCCTGAAGATCACGGCTATAGCCGCTATGGTATTCGCTGCAAGGTAAGCTGCGGCCGCGCCTTCTATACCTGAGATCCTTATAAGAGGCACAGAGAGAGCAAGTGTGATCACAGCTACTGCCGCATGGATCTTTACTACGCTTGCTACTCTTTTCTGTGTATTTCTCACAGCAGCGAAGATGGTATTAAGCGACAGAGGAAGGCCTGTAGCTGCAAGGATAATAAGAGTGGTCGATGCATTCTCAGCATAATCTGGATTAAAAAGGTTCAGGACAAACTTCCCGAAAAGCACGAAAAGCAGTAATCCCGGGATAAGAAGAGCAGCATTGAAGCGTACTGCCTTGCCCACATTGCTCCAGAGTTTTTCACCATCCGAAGATTCGGCAAGAAGAGAATTTGATATTGATTGCGGAATGCCGTGGAGTAAACTTGCCACGGTCATTGCGATAAAAAAGAAACCTGTGGATTCAGCAGAGATCAGGTTCATAATCATAATAGGTAGTACAAGGCGGGGAAGAGAGTAAAAAATCATTGCAATATAATTCCCGGCAGAAAAACTTGCCATGCTCTTAATAATAGGATCAAGCATGGGTCTTGGTGAATATTCGCTCCATATCCTGGACAGTAGAATGAATCCCATGATTACAGCCAGCACAAGGCCTATACCCCAGGATAGAAAAATCCCCATAGCCCCAAAGCCTGTAAATAAGACAAGAGGAAATATTTTAACAAAACCAAAAAGTGTCTCTTTGGCCATATGGAAAAAAGATCTCCTTCCAGCCGTGAATGCCCCGCTTATGAGCGCAGAGACAGTCGATACTACTGTAACAGCAGCGAATAGCATTGCAGGTTCTGAACCGCCAAGGACCGGTTTTAGCGATGGCGTCCAGATCTCAAGCCCTGATATGAATATTAACGAGAATACAAGCGATGCCGCAATGCTTGCTATCATGCATGAGTTAATAATTCTACTGGCATTTGCGGGGTCTCTTGGCAGGTAAAATAATAAAGCTATAGGAAAACCCAGAGAGCTTACCATAGCGATCAATAACATGCTGGACAGCACTGCCGAGACTGTCCCGACCTCATCAGGTGTATAGTATCTGGTAGCAATTACCCAGAAAAAAAATCCGAGAATAAGGTTGGAGAGATTCGTAGCCATAAGGTAGATTGAGTTTTTGA
Organism: Candidatus Methanoperedens nitratireducens; assembly: GCA_020724545.1. Classification (GTDB taxonomy): domain Archaea; phylum Halobacteriota; class Methanosarcinia; order Methanosarcinales; family Methanoperedenaceae; genus Methanoperedens; species Methanoperedens nitroreducens_B. The sequence goes on along the minus strand of DYGR01000040.1, from coordinate 3,614 downwards.
GAAGTGAATCGCTGTAGATTTTTTTGAGAAAGCGCATGCAAACCCTTTAAGTGGGGCAGGGCAAAAAGATTTCTGAACAAAGTATATAGAGATTTAAAGACATTGATAAAAAAAATGGAAATCCCTAAGAAACTTCCCCAGGATCTCTTTATTATACTTATCTGGGTTCTGCTCACGCTTGGTTTTGTCGTTACTCCGGTATTAAAGGATACCTTTGTGAGAACAATCCTTGGCATACCTGTGGTGCTCTTTATTCCGGGCTATGTGCTGATAGCTGTGCTGTTTCCAAAAAAAGCAGATCTGGAAGCTGTTGAGCGTATTGCATTGAGCTTCGGCCTGAGTATAGCAGTAGTGCCTCTTCTTGGTCTGCTGCTCAATTTCACTTTCGGGATAAGGCTTATCCCTATACTTTTGACCCTGTGCCTGTACTCAATAGCCCTTGTATTCGCAGCAGCGTACAGGCGGGAGAAACTGCCTGAGGATGAGCGGTTCTCGGTCCCTTTCCACAGAATATATGAGCTTATTGATAGCGAAATAAACACTCCTGAAAGCAGGACGGATAAGATCCTGACCATCATTCTTATATCTTCCATAGTTCTGGCAGCCGGCATGGTATATTTCGTGATCACAACCCCCAAGATCGGGGAGAGGTTCACGGAATTCTATATTCTCGATCCGTCTGGAAAAGCAGAGAACTACCCTACTAACCTTAAATACAGCTCTCCTGCAGAGATCCTGGCTGGTGTAGTAAACCATGAATATAATCCTGTCAGCTATACGGTTCAGGTTGCGCTTGATAAAATCGTCCTGTCTGATACCAGGTTCATGCTTGCTCATAATGAGACCTGGGAAAATAACATAACCTTTGTACCTGATAAAGAAGGGAATGATCTGAAGCTTGAGCTCTGGCTGTTCAAGGATAATAATTTCACAACTCCCTATCGGGCACTGCATCTGTGGGTGAACGTAAAAGAATGAAAATAAAAAAAGAGATATATATCCCTGTGCTGGGCATAGCGGCAGGAGAGTCTACAGTCCTTTTTTCAAGATCCTCCCGTGCTCATCTATCTCCCCTCTCATGATGCGGGTGGCGGATATCGGCAGACCGTCCTCTGCAAGAACATAATCCACAGGTACGATTTCTATTGGCCTCATGCCTTTTTCCCTGCGTATCCTGTTTATATCCAGTGCGGTAGGCTGTGTCTCCTGGGACACGATGAGATAATCAAAATCCTCATGTATAGTGGGGCCGTATGGATCATCCAGCTTTATAATTACAGGGTCGATACCCTGCGCACGGATAAATTTCATAACCTGATCATAGCGCGAGCGATAATCACTCACCTTATGGGCCTTACTCTTAACCATCTCATCTGAGGTCAGTCCCACAACCAGCTCACCGCCGCGGCTCAATTCGCATGCTTTCATCAACAGGGCCTTATGGCCATCATGCAGAGGGTCAAATGTCCCACCGATCACTACACGCACCATATTTACAGAATTGGGCTGGTAAAGGATAAGGGTATCTTTTAATATCTCCTGTGCGGTTTTATGGGCAATGAACGAAGAGATAAAACACTGGGCAGATGTTATCGCAGAGAATGTGCTCGCGAGGGGAAAAAAGCACACTGTAGCTTCAGGAATAACGCCATCGGGAGCAATCCACATTGGCAATATGAGAGAAGTAGTCACAGCAGACGCTGTCTACAGGGCGCTCAGGGACAAGGGTGCGGATGTTCGCCTCATCTATATCGCCGATACCTTTGATCCCCTCCGTAAGGTATACCCTTTTCTTCCAAAAATTTATGAGAACCACGTTGGAAAGCCCCTGTCAGAGATCCCATGCTCCTGCGGCAGCCACAAAAGCTATGCCGAGCATTTCCTGCTGCCGTTCATAGAAGCGCTGCACATCCTCGGCATCAGGCCTGATGTCTACAGGGCAGATGAACTCTATAGACAGGGAAGATATGTTGAAGCAATTAAGATTGCCCTGATCAAAAGGGATGCCATAGCCCGCATAATCTCTGAAGTAGCAGGACGTGAACTTGAACCTGACTGGAACCCGTTTAATCCTATCTGCAATGAATGCGGCCGCCTGAGCACTACTAAAGTCACAGGGTTTGATATTGAAAAAGAGACAATCGATTATGCCTGTACATGCGGCTCCCACGGCACTGTATCCATGAGAGGCGGGGGCAAGCTCACCTGGCGTGTTGATTGGCCTGCACGATGGCCAATATTCGGGACTACAGTTGAGCCTTTCGGCAAAGATCATGCTACAGCAGGCGGTTCATATGATACAGGAAAACGGATAAGCAAAGAGATATACGATTATGAGCCTCCCTACCCGATAGTGTATGAGTGGATCATGCTAAAAGGCAGGGGAGCCATGCACTCCTCCACAGGGCTTGCGATCTCTATCAGTGAGATGCTTGAGATAGTGCCGCCTGAGGTCCTGCGCTATCTTATAATCAGGCAGAAGCCTGAGAAACATATCGAATTTGACCCCGGCCTTGCCCTTCTTAACCTGGTCGATGAGTATGACAGGGTTGAGGGTGACAGGCGGGCCTACCAGCTCTCCCAGACCGAGGCATCCAGACCAACGGATATTCCTTTCAGGCATATGGTTACTACTGTGCAGATCACAGATGAGAAGGGTTTTGATTATCTGCTCACCGTTCTGAGGCGCAGCGGCTATGAAATCTCAGATATAGAGGCAATCAGGCAGAGGGCAGATAATGCCAGGAACTGGCTTCTGAGATACGCACCACCCTCTGTTAAATTCAGGGTTCAGGAAACGCTTCCCCCCCAGGTAAAAAGTTTAACAAAAGAGCAGAAGCATGCACTGGCGATCATTGCAGATGAGCTTGAGCAGGGCATGACAGGTCAGGAGATCCATGAGAATATATACAAGGTGGCGCAGGAAGCCGGGCTTGATGGGAAAAAGGTCTTTGAGGCAGTGTATCTTGCGCTTCTTGGTCTGAAATCAGGGCCTCGTGCAGGGCACTTCCTGGCTTCGCTTGATAGGGATTTTGTGGTAAGAAGGTTTAAGGAGGTGAGTGAATAGTTTGACTTTTCTTGTATTAAAATGCGCGATAGCATAATGAAAGCCAGATGCCAATAGCATCTTAAATCTTTAAAAAATTGAAATTACAAAATGCTTATATACTATCATAGCGATAAAAAACTTCGGTTGTTATGAAAGCCATAACAGGGATTGTGCTCTTAATTTGTAGTTTTGTATTAGGTTCTGTTCTTGGTAGCCTTGTAGGTGAACCCACTTATAAGAGCACAGAGGAATATTTAGGTGGATTAATAGGTAAAACAATAGTCGGGTTTATAATCGTATATGGTGTGTTCTATAGAGGATTGAAAAGAGGTACTTTATTAGAAGACCTTGGGCTTAAAAGTAGTATCAAACAATCTGAAAGTGCCTGGAATTTAACTAAAATTGTGAAATATTCCTTGGTGCTATTAGGTCTTGTGATAGTTATTTCAGTGCTTGTATTGTTGCTGATGTAGTTTGAGTTTTAATAACATATAGTACTGTGACTTAAAAAAGGCATAGTTGACGTTTGCATACAGATATTCAATAAAATAAAGCATCTGGAAAC
>DYGR01000039.1 GCA_020724545.1 Candidatus Methanoperedens nitratireducens | reverse complement strand
GAGTGAGTATTTCTTTGTTGGCACTGATGCTCATATTATTTAAGTTGTTTGAAGTTCAATAAAAAGTTTTTGTGGGATTGTATAGTCAATCATTAACATGATGTATTTGCTGTTCTCTCATACTTGCGCTCGCCTCCCGCCGCCACCTCATATTATCTTACATGACCTCCAACCTGATGGACTTTCTCAAAGCCAAGTTTCTCAATAATTTTGCATATCTTCCTTCCAGAGACAGGAAGGAGCCTTGTCATACTTTAACCTCTAACTGCTGTACTCCGATAAATTTTAAAGGCAGGATCTCCTCTTCCTTATCAGCCTCAAGACAAACCTGTATCACCTCTTTTATGCGCTCCATAGCCTGCTCCACAGTTTTGCCCTGCGTATAGCAGCCCGGAACATCAGGCACTTTCGCTATATACACTCCATCCTCATCCTGCTCGATAAGAACAGTGAAGTTTAGCAGTTTATGCTTCATATAGACCACGTATGATATTTGTATATCTGCTATTTAAATAATCGTCTCCCTGCCTCTGCGCTCATCTCCCGCCGCCGCCTCATATAAAAATCCAGCGCCGCATAATCTAATAAGCTGCGGCGCGCTCTCATGCGGATGGCGCGGCAGGGGAGCGGGCGGATGAGGGCGCATCTACTGAAAATCTGCTGTTTCTTGTATCTTAATCAGCACCTTAAAGATAAGATAGTGCATAATATCGAAGACAATGAGAAGTAAAATGTATGGTAAAAATAACACTTTCTGAGCATGTTTTATCTGAGATTAGGCGGCGCCAGCTCGATATAAGAGAGATAGAGCGTATTATTCAGTCTCCAGAGCAGGAAGTTCCTGCTAAAAAAGATAGAGTGATTATACAGGGAAGATATTTTGATGAAAAAGAGAATAAAAAAATGTTACTAAGGATAATCGGAGAGAGGTCAGAAGGTAATTTTTATGTTATTACAGCTTATAAAACATCAAAGATTGAGAAATACTGGAAGGGTGAAATGTAATGAAATTAATATATGATCCAAAAACTGATATCCTGACTATAATACTTAGAGACACTCCTATCAAAGAAAGTGATGAAATCAGAGAAGGGGTTATAGTAGATTACGATGCAGATGATAAAATAGTATCAATTGAGATGCTTGATGCATCTGATATTGTCTCTGAGCCACAAAAACTGCTATATGAAATAAAAGGGCAAAAAGCAACAGCATAGCCGAGATAATCGCCCTCCCTATTCACTTAAACCCCAGCGCCCCTAATCGTCGTGCCCGTCGCCTCGAATAAAAAGAGCGTCTGATTTTTGCAAACATAGTGAAGTTAATTATATGAGATTAAACCAAAATAGAGGCTAATATGAGAACATTCTTGGTATCGATTATAAAGGAAGATAAATTCTTTGTTGCAAGATGTCCTGAACTCGGCGTAACTTCACAGGGAGAATCCCTTGAAGAAGCGCAGGCAAATATCAAGGAGGCCATAGAACTCTATCTCGAAAGTTTTGGCGAAGACCTGCCGCGTCAGACCTCCAAGCCTTTCTGGACTACAGTTGAGATTGCCTATGCCTAAACTCCCTATTATTTCAGGTAAAGAGCTAATAGCTGCACTAAAGAAAGCTGGATTTGTCGAAGTGCGGCAAAAGGGCAGCCATGTATCGCTTCAAAAGGTTGCCTCAGAGAAAGCTTATAGAACTGTTGTACCATTACATAATGAACTCTCAAAAGGCACACTTCTTGATATTCTCCAGCAAACTGGATTAGATAGGGATGATCTATTTAAATTACTTGATAAAAAACAAAAATAAAGCAAAGGCTGGATTTTTCACAATTACTGCCCGCCCGCCTGCGCCTCCTTATAAAACCAAGCGCCACATAATCCAATAAGCGGCGGCGCACTCTCATGCGGACGGCGCGGCGGGGGAGCGGGCGGATGAGGGCGCATCTGCTATGATTGACGGGAGATGGTTATATCTATATTAAAAATAGATAAAGAAGGAGTTAAAGAATGACATCTGCAACAGATTTAGAAAAAAAGTTGCTCGCCCTGGACACAGAGCTTCATTCAATACTGGATATGGTGAAAGAACAGAAAGTAAAGGAGATCCGAAGGGATGTAGTAGAGGACTCGGCCGGTGCCTGGGGATACAATGTTGATAGCGCCAAGTTCGTTGATAGGCTCAGAAGATCTAAAAGGCTGGACTGGGTAGAATGAGGTTTTTTGTACTGGCTTTAAGGGCAATGTGAATTGGGTGCTGAATTTTAAGTAGTTATATAATTATCAAGATCAATAACCTGAGCATCTGGTGCAAGATTAGTGAGCATCTTTTCTGTTTCAGGATGACATGTGAAATATAATATCTGATTTGTTGCTGCAAGTTCCATTATAGCCTCACCTGCATTTCTGGACCTGGTAGGATCGAAATTTACCAGTATATCATCAAACACAATGGGGAGTGATTCGGAATGTTTCCCGAACTCCTTGATAAATCCAAATCGCAATGCAAGGTAAAGCTGTTCTGTTGTCCCTTTGCTCAGCTGGAGAATATTTTTTTGCCTCCCGTCATAGTCTTCAATATAGATCTCGGATGAGTTCAGCGGTGAATAAATGCGTTTATATCGGTTATTAGTAATTTTCGAGAAAAACGACTGCGCTTCTATTATTACTGAAGGCTGTCGCTCTTTTTCATAGACTTCAATTGCCTTTGTCAATATTTCCTGTGCAAGAACCAGAATAGCCCAATCCCGTGATTTTTTGTTTAGATCTTCAGCAAGAACTCCCACTTCCATCCTGAGCATTGATCCTTCATGGCAGTGTTCAAGCTGCTCGATCTGGTTGCGTATTGCCCCACGCTTGTCTGTATTATTAGAGATTTCATTATTTAGTGAAGTGAGTCGATCTTTGAGATCCTTTTCTTTTTCTTTCAGACCAGGGTAATCTATGTTTTCTAGTTCTATAATGAGATCGTCATATCGCTTCCTATTACCAAAAATTCTCATAATCTGATTTTCAGCTTTCTGAATTTTATTTTGTAGCTGGACACGTTCATTCCAAATTTTTGCATTTTTATAGAATTCTTCCACTGTTTTAGAGGAACCAGATGCAAGTAGATTTAAAAGTTCTTTTTCAAGAGTTTGATATTTTGCTCCAGCGGACTGAAGTCCAATAGTTATTTTCTTACTATCAGTACTCGATTGATTTAGCCGCTCTGCATTGTGTAATGCCCTATCCATATCTTCCCGTATTTTTTCGAGTTCTCTATCATAAGAAATTCCGGATGCAGATCGGTTACATCGCTTAAGAACTGACATAATTTTTTCTTCATAATCCCGAATATATTCTCTATTGAGATCTAATTGAGATTCAAGGTCATATATTGTATTTTGTTTATCATAACATGTCCTGATTGTTGAAAAAATCTTAAGAATGCTTTCTGGAGAGAAGGTTGGATCTAGATCATATTTAGAAAGCCAATCCTTCCATTCGTTAAATATTCTATCTTTTTCAGCTTTTTCCGTCTTGAGCCTATTTTCTAACGATTTACACTGGTCGTTTAATTTACCAAGCTCATTTGAGAGTTTCTCCCGCTGTCCTTTTAGTTCTTCAATGATCCTCAGATCGTTGGTAATACTCTCTAGCTCAGTGCCCTTTTTTTCTAGCAGTATAGGGTCAGGAATATCATTAAATCCACATAATCTTGAATAGGTAAGCATCTCAACTCTTATAGCATCTTTTTCACTTTTAGCTTGCTCAATAAGATCTGAGAAATTCTGAGTTTTTTTAATGTGTGTACCGTCAACCAAATCCTCATCAGATTCGAGTCCTCTCTTCCGAATGGAAAAAATATAGATGACTGCAATGACAAGAAGAATAATAAATATGATAACGCCTGGAATGATATTATTTATCAAATATCCATATACAAGACCAATAATTCCAGCAAGAATAATTATGCCAGCAGGCCAGATAGGTTGTCGTAAGGTTTTTGGTTGAATTGTGGTAAACAAGGCTTCTTCTTTTTGTATATTCTTTAATTCTGATTCTTTTTCCTTAAGAAGTGGATACTTTATGCGAAGATAACGTATCGCTTCCAGTGCTCGATTAACATCCTCATTATTCATCTCAACGGTATTGGGGCTCAGTTTATTACCGATATCGTCAATTTCCCCGTTTATTCTTTCAATATCACGCCTGATTTGCTTTAACTCGTTTTGTGTTTCTTTGATTATATTTTCGATATCATCAATTGCCTTGCGTTTTTGGATTACTGTTTCATTTGCTGGAATTGAGCGGTCAAAATTATTGAGCTTATCATCATTCCATCCCGGTCCAAGATCACGGAATAATTCAAGAAGGTCAGAATTCTCTTTATGTAGTTTACGCTCTAGCTCAGGTATCAATTTTCGTTCTGATCTGTACTTCTCGATACCATTCCCTAAATTGAGAACCTCATCTCTTTGTCTAAGTAAATCTTGATCGATATGAATATCCTTTTGCTCAATGCCATTCTTTTCAAGTTCCTCTTGCAACAATGAGATAGTATTTGTGAATTCCTCCATTTTTTCTTGAATTCGATCAAGATTATCCACTCCTTTCTCTGGAAAAATTTCAATTTTTGGTAGATTTTCAAGAGATATCCGAGCGTCCTGAAGGTTTCCCCAATCGTCCCAAATGGAGATTAGATCAAGTATGTGGTTGAGGTTTTTTTGAATCTCAGAATGTTCTCCTTTAAGATTATCGATTGCCTTTGATAATCGCTCCATCTCAAAGTTGAAGGAATCGTACTTCTTCTGGTCTTCTTCCAATTCATTTATCTTCTTATTAATTTCCTTAATTTGTTTGAATAAGGAATTTATTGAGGGTTTACTTCCCTGTTTCTTATATAGATCACTTTCCCTTTTTTTAAGAGAATTCTGCACTTCAGAAATGGAAATTGTACCAATTCCTGTTCCTGCACTGTAGAGTTTGCTATTAATAGCATCACTCTTTAGAGTTTCAAACCTCTGCAATTCGTCAAGACCAAAGGCATAGATATTCTCAAATATTGTTTGATCAGCATAACCGAGTACCTTTTGAAGATCTGTTATTCCTCCTATTGAGCCGTCTTTAAGTGTAATCTTTATATCGTTTCCTTTGGTAGCATATCGCTCGATAACACAACGTTCTCCCGAATCGGTAGTAATAACCAGTCTTCCCCCATGATTCCCTCCTTCAAATGGTGGGTAGAAATTGCATGATGTTCTACCGCTGGGAAAACCAAAGAGCATTCGTCGTATGAATGATAGTATTGTCGATTTCCCTGCTTCATTTGCTCCTTTGAAAATAGTCAATCCAGCAGGAAGATTCTTAATTGGCAATTGATGAAATTGCCCAAATCCATCAATATGAATCGTATCTATCTTCATACTCTTCCTCAACAATAATGTTATCTAGCAACAAATTTTCAGCCTGACGAAGAAGATCTACGAGCTCCTCTTGATTGATCTGCTGAAGCAATTTCCTTCCCTGGGCTGAGGAAAATAATGGATCTAGGGATTTCATAAGGGACTTGAGAGCCTTCTCATCCTGGTATAAGCCCTCTACAATATTGACGATATCTCCAATGAAATCCTTTCGCTTCAAAAGAATATTCCGATCAACTGGAAGGTGAGTATTATTCACAATCCTTTCAATCCAGACAAATTGCGAATCAAATACTATCTCCTCCCTAAGATGCTGGAGAATATCATCAATCATGCCCTCCTTTGCAAGAGTGCGATGCAATTGTCCTCTTCCTGATAGGATATATCTGCATATTACAGATCGTCCATCTGCTTTTCCACTTACTGTATCGATATGTTCCCTTATTTTCTCTATAAGTTCTCCTTCTGTTTCTATTTCCTCTATTGATATCTCTTCAATAGACCAGCGAATGCTGTCGGTTTTGATGAATTCCATCGAAATTTCATCTTCGTGATCAACTGTTATATAAAAACATCCTCGTGGTCCCAGTTCTCCTGTATGTCTTCCTTGTGGATTGCCTGGATAAATAATGACAGGATCACGTTTATTCACCACTGATGGTGTATGGATATGTCCCAAAGCCCAATAGTTATAGTTGAGTTCTTTGAGATTCTGCACTGTACACGGAGCATAAGGTTCATGCCCATTACAAGATCCCACAGTACAGTGAAGCAGACCTATGGTAAATGGGTCATTATCATTTCTTTTTGGGAATTTCTTTGCTAAATTGGTCCATATTTGATGTGTGGGATAACTGATTCCAATAATATGGGCTGCTATTTTGCCATTTTTTTTAAAATATATTGGTTCAATAGCATCTCCGCTCATAATATTGACATTATCAGGCCAATCAAGACTTGCAGACCATCCATTAAGTGGGTCATGGTTCCCATGTGCTATATAAACCGATATTCCTGCAGCAGTAAGCTTTTTGAGTCCATCCAAAAATTTTAGTTGGGCATATAGGCTTTTATTTGCACCATCATATACATCTCCTGCAATAAGGAGGAAATCGACATTTTTCTCTATACAAAGATTAATAATTGAGTCATATGCTTGAAATGTTGATTTTAAAAGATTTTTGCCCAATTCCGGATCTATCTCTGAAATTCCAAAAAAAGTACTATCAAGATGAAGATCAGAGGTATGAATAAATGCAAGGGATTTTTGTCTATTCTTCTCTGAAAGCTTATTACTTTTTTTCATATGAGCACCAACAATCTGTGACAGGTCATATTGCTTCCAGTATTGTTCGATTCCATTTCCTACCACCTATACATTATTAATGCACCAATGCCAGCATAGAGGCATCTTTTGAATAGATAATCCTTAAATTATATTTAAATATCAATCCAGCTATATAAAACTTCCGACATTACTTGAAAAGCTTAAAGATGCGTTTACTTCTGCGCTTCCTTCCCGCCACCACCTCATATAAAAAACAGCGCCGCATAATCCAATAAACTGCGGCGCTCTCATGCGGATGGCGCGGCGGGGAGCGGGCGGATGAGGGCACACCCATGAAATCAACGGATTCTTCAAGAATCAAATGCCATAGCTGAGATCTTTAGAAGAGTAGATGCCAGGGAGCTTGAGATCATAGGTTCAAGCATTTTACTTGCCGAAATTGCCATGATAACACCAAAAATAAAAGAGGAAACAGTTCTATCATTAGTGAGACATGTCACAAACAGTTTTGCTGTCGCTACCAATACTATCGAAAGATTAGCCGCTGAACTCATGCAGGCATGTACCATCGATGCTATGGATGCTTTGCACATAGCAGTTGCGATAGAAAATAAAGCTGAAGTTTTTATAACAACTGATGATATCATTTTAAATAAGGCTGAATGCATATTGAGATATAAGATAACAATTAGAAACCCCTGTGAGGTATAGAATGTCTGAAGCTGCTGTAGAATCTCCTAAAGTGATGGAAAAGGTATTCAATATACTGAAAAGAGAGCTTAGCGCAGAGGAGTATCTCGTTTATCTTCAGACGATAACCCCAAGGGTCGGAGACGCAACAAGAGAACTCAGGGATATAACAAAAAAAATGAGTCTTGAGGAAGTATTGCGCAAGGCAAAGCAGATGGAGAAAACATTGAATGCTTAGAGCTAAGAGATTTGCAGAAAGCATGAAAAACTGCCAGTCTCTGGCATCAATCGCCCTCATCTTCTTTAAAACTTCAGCGCCTCCAACCAATCACCATGCTAGTTGCCCGCCGCCACCTCATATAAAAAGCATCACCGCACAATCCAACAAGCAGCGGTGCTCTCATGCGGATGGCGCGGCGGGACGATACAGTTTGTAGTTAATCGACAAGCATATCAGGAATCAATGGTTATTTATAAGCATATATCATATCAATATTAAGCGTGAGAAATAATTATGGCTTTAACAGTTAATGTGAAAAAGGATTTCTCTTTAAAGGAAGTAAGTAATGTGATTCGCTCTGCTTTAGCTCTGGATGAGCGTATTGCAAAACATAAAAGAGCTAAATATGCTAATATCTGTAAAAATTTTGAGACTAAATATGGGATGAGTTCAGATATTTTTATGAGAAAATTTGAATCAGGGGAGTTGGACGAGCGTGATGATTTCTTTGATTGGTATGCTGCAAAAAAGGGCCTTGATAATTGGAGTAAAAAGCTGGATATATTGTCAGGGATTAGCCTATGAGATCCCGGGAGTATTACTCTCAAATTGAAACAGTTATTAGAGACTGTCCGGTAGTTACTCATTTTTCTATAGATTTTGATGAAATTGATGAGCACATAGGATATTTAAAGGGCAGGATCGAGCTAATTGATGGATCGGTTCTCTATTTTATTGAATTTGTTGAAATTCAGGATAATATGACCAACCGACTCAAATATAAATATCAATGGCAATCTGAGAATGATAGTTTAATAGCACGGTGGGATAACGTACCACACCATAAGGAAGTTGATACTTTTCCCAATCATATGCACGATGATAAGGGAGTACATGCGTCTCCTGGCGTCGATTTAAAAACTGTCATTGATATAATAATTGATAAAATAATTATCTAGGCCCACTGCCTTATCTTGCAAACGAATATATTATCTATTATATTATCTATTATTGCCTTTAACAAAACCAAGCGCCGGATAATCGAACAGGCGGCGCTCTCATGCGGATGGCGCGGCAGGGGAGCGGGCGGATAAAACAGCATTTTTGCAAACATAGTGAAGTTAATTATATTAGATTAAACCAAAATAGAGACTAATATGAGAACATTCCTGGTATCGATCATAAAGGAAGAAAAATTCTTTGTTGCAAGATGTCCTGAACTCGGCGTAACTTCACAGGGAGAATCCCTTGAAGAAGCACAGGCAAATATCAAGGGGGCCATAGAACTCTAAAATCATGCCCCTTAACATACCCCAACAATCCACTTGCCTCTCTCCCACCTGCCCCCTCCCCGAATTAAAATACGTCCCACTATTAGATGAGCGCCTCCACTGGCGCAGCCCCATCTCCTGCTCCGACAATGAGCCCGTCCTCCGCCGGTTCAGCTACACCGCCGGCACAATAAATCTGCGTTCATCGGCGTCATGCCCGCCGCTATGCATAGACACGTATGCCCCTGCGGGGCATACGTGGATGCGCCCTCCCGAGGCGCGACTCGGGGTGTTCATCTGCGGTTCGTTTTTTGCAGAAGCGCCAGGCATTAATTGTTCTGGATTTATAAAAGTAGGAACATCTCAAAGATCCAGCCATCAAAGTTATCATATTTTTATCAACAATACTTTCAGCGGGCTTGGCACCACGTTATATACTGACAGAATGAAATCATCTCAGGCACTGGAAATGCATACAGAAATCCAGGAGGTAAAATATGGTATCCTGTTTAACTCAAAAAAAGAATAAAACTGTAGAAACGAATCTATTTGAATTCAGCACAGAAGCCATGATTTCCTCTGAAAACCTGACCGAGAAATCCGAAATAATAGCCTCTGAACAACAGCACACTCTATCCGAAATTGATGATCTGGATTTTAAACTATCGCAGCACTTTCATGACAAGTTTATAGTTCAACCATCTCTTACGCGACAACTTGTCAGCTTTCAAGCAAACAAGACTATAGCGTCTTATCGCTGGTACAAATACAAGGAAGCGTTTTCTGCTCCTCTTGTGGAGTATCTACTTTGCCGATATGGGATTGCTTCTGGTAAAGTTTTGGACCCGTTCGCAGGGAGTGGTACAACCCTGTTTGCGGCAAGCGCTGCAGGCATAGATGTTGATGGTATCGAACTTCTTCCCATAGGCCAGCAGATCATTGCCGCCAGGTCGTGTTTAGAAAGAGAATTTACAGCCGAAGATCTTGCTGCCATCAAACGATGGCTTAAAACGTGTCCATGGAAGCAATCACAGGTAAGATATCCCCTGCCAAAACTGCGAATTACGGACGGCGCGTACTCCCCAGAAACATCAGATGCAATCGAAAGGTACACGGGCGCCCTGCAGAAAGAGAATGAGAGGGTACAGCTTATCTTACATTTTGCTCTGCTGTGCGTTCTGGAATCCATCAGTTACACTCGCAAAGATGGTCAATATCTTCGGTGGGATTATAGATCTGGACGCAGGAAAGGAGGAAAACCGTTCCATAAAGGGGAAATTCTTAATTTTGACCGGGCAATCTGCACAAAGATAGAAGAGATTTTGCATGACCTGAAGTTCAGCAGCGGATATCTGGAGGAGCGCATTCAGGGCAATATCCATCTTTTTGAGGGTTCATGTCTGAATATAATGCCAGCACTACCGTGTGATTCATACGATGCCATCGTAACCTCTCCTCCGTACTGCAATCGTTACGACTACACACGGACTTATGCCCTGGAACTGGCGTTGCTTGGCATTGATGAGAAAGAGCTCATCAACCTCAGGCAGCAAATGTTAAGCTGTACTGTTGAGAACCATGCAAAAAATTTGCTAACAATTAATCCCCAATGGGCAAATGCTATAGCTGCCGCTGATCAGCAGGAGTTGCTACAGGCTATCTTGCGGTACCTGGAACATCAAAAGGAGCAAGGTAAGCTGAACAACAATGGCATCCCCAGGATGGTACGGGGTTACTTCTATGAAATGGCCTGCATTATCGCTGAATGTTCGCGCGTGATGAAACAAAATGCATATCTATTCATGGTCAATGATAATGTTCGCTATGCTGGTGCAAGCGTCTCAGTAGATATGATACTTTCATCTATAGCTGAAAAGCTGGGGTTCTATGTTGAGAATATTCTTGTACTGCCGAATGGCAAAGGTAACAGCAGCCAGCAAATGGGTGAGCATGGGTGTGATCCTTTGCGAAAGTGTGTGTATGTATGGAGAAAAATATAATGCCAGTAGACAGGCCATACCGCCACCATTTAACCAGTAGCAAGAGCCTTGTAACAACTTATGAGGAGACACGAGCTGGTTTCGTAGCCCTGGCGCTCGAAAGGAACCGTAGAGCAACACCATTCATTGAAGAAGCGAGGTCCCTAAAAGCGGCTGCATCTCTAGCCACAACTCCTGCCTCACTGGTCGATATTCCTGGAATACAGGCTGCTCTATTAACTGCATCTGGCGTTTCCGATAAGGCTGCTGGGCATATGGAGCAGCAAGACAAGGAGGAAGCGATAAAAGGACTGATAACACAATTCATTGAACCAGCCGGACCGAACTTTGTTGAAGAGCTGGTCTTTCGATTCCTTTTGACACGGGGGGACGCATTAGGTGGATCTATGCGAAATGTGGGCGGAGCAATGGCACAACGCAAGCTTACTCGCGCGATTATTGCTACTCTTTCTGTTGCAGGAATTTCATATCAATGGCTTTCTTCCATGAGCAACACATGGATACAAGGGACAGGAGACGATCCTGATATAGAGTTGGATGTAAAGGGGCTTAGTTGGTCAAACGATGGGCGGAATCGGACTGTCAGATATAACCTTACTGTGCCATTTTTGAAGAAAAACGTAGACCTGTGTCTTTTCAATTGTAGTTATCAGGAACTTTCCGTTAGTTATAGAAATCCTGCCCTTTACGTTGCACTTGGAGAACTTAAGGGTGGCATAGATCCCGCCGGAGCAGATGAGCACTGGAAAACGGCAAGAACATCCCTATCTCGCATACGTGAGGCATTTGCGGATCGTGAACTTTCGCCCCATTTATTCTTTGTCGGGGCTGCAATTGAAAATAGCATGGCTGAGGAAATCTGGCGCCAGTTGGAAGATGGCACACTCAGCAATGCTGCCAACTTGACTGATGCAAACCAGGTCGCCTCTCTGTGCCGCTGGTTATGCAATCTGTAGCTAAATCTCATTGCAGAAACTGGCAGCGAATTATAGCAAAATTCCAACACTCTCAAATCTTTGCGTCCTTTGCGCTCTCTGCGGTGATTATAAGCCAACACCGCAAGCACGTCAGAAGCGCAGAGCATTCAAAAGATACGTTTATTTCAGCGCTCACCTCCCGCCGCCGCCTCATATAAAAAGCAGCGCCGCATAATCCAATAAGCGGCGGTGCTCTCATACGGATGGTGCGGCGGGGGAGCGGGCGGATGAAGGCGCATCAATTGATCGAGTAATTATCTCTTATAAACCCCTTCCCGTCTTCCAATCTTTAACACTCTGATTTCTGTTCCAGAGATAGAATAAATTACTCTTAAATCTCCAATTCTTATCCGACAGGTGTTTTCTCTACCTTTGATCTTTCTATAAGGCAGGCTGAATGGATTATCCTCAAGCAGCTTTAGTTTTTCAACAATTCTATGTTTATTCTCTTTTCCAAGATTTTTAAGGAAATTAGCAGCATCAGAGCTTAAGAAAAGTTTAAAACTCATATAATTTCATCTAAAGAGATTTTATTTCCCTTTTCCATCTCTTCTTCAATTCTGTCAAGCTCTTCAAGCTCCTCCTCAGATAACTCTTCAAATCCAAGAAAGTTATCTATTTTTGAGTTCAACATTGTTAGTTGATTCTCAATTTTTATCAAGTGAGTGAGTATTTCTTTGTTGGCACTGATGCTCATATTATTTAAGTTGTTTGAAGTGTAATAAAAAGTTTTTGTGGGATTGTATAGTAAATCATTAACATGATGTATTTGCTGTTCTCTCCTATACTGGCATTCCCGCCCGCCTTCATCTCATTAAAAAGCAGCGCCGCATAATCCAATAAGCGGCGGCGCTCTCATGCGGATGGCGCGGTAGTTTGGAGGATGAAAGCACATATGTTGTTATGGGCAGGGAGATGGTTATATCTATATTAAAAATAGATAAAGAAGGAGTTAAAGAATGACATCTGCAACAGATTTAGAAAAAAAGTTGCTCGCCCTGGACACAGAGCTTCATTCAATACTGGATATGGTGAAAGAACAGAAAGTAAAGGAGATCCGAAGGGATGTAGTAGAGGACTCGGCCGGTGCCTGGGGATACAATGTTGATAGCGCCAAGTTCGTTGATAGGCTCAGAAGATCTAAAAGGCTGGACTGGGTAGAATGAGGTTTTTTGTAGATACATCCATATTTGTGGATTGTCTCAGGAAAAATGTGGTATCATCATCTAAATCTTTTATCAAGTCGCTCCAGGATATGAATACAGGATATACATCCACGATTACTGTTGCCGGGCTAAGTGTAGGAGCTCATTTATCTCCAAGAAAAGATGCATTAAGAAAGACGCTTGATCTTCTCACTCCTGTTATCTTAATAGATATTGACAAAAATATTGCGCTTGAAGGGGGCAGAATTTATTCATCTCTTGTAAAAAACGGTGAGGAGATAGAGCTTAACGATTGTCTGATTGCTGCTGCTGCCAGGTCTGTTGGGATTAATGATATCGTAACAAGGAATATAGAGCATTTCCAGAGGATAGAAGGAATAAGGGCAATAGCCCCTGAGGAACTGGGGTTTAATTAGAACATACTTGTTTGCGCACAGAATGCGATCCTCTCACTCACAAAGTGTGTACCGAAACAATTGCTCTCTCATACTTGCGCTCACCTCCCTCGTCTCAAGATACCTCCCCTTCCTCTCTGAGCGCCTCTCCTGGCGCGCCCCCGTCCCCTGCGCCATAAGGCTAATATTGACGATACATTAAAAACTATTACAGTTAAATAGTGCACTCGATGCTTACACAGATAATCACTGAAGGCATGACCCAGGTCGAAGTACCAGTCCCGGATGAACGCTCAACTTTTCCTCCATCAGCGGCAGCAGTCTTCTATAATCCTGCCATGCGAATTAACAGGGATGTTTCCGTGGCAGTAATCGCATGTTTTGCAAAAGTCAATCCTGATTACACGTACCTTGATGCACTATCAGCATCAGGAATACGTGGTCTCAGAATCGCAAAAGAGGTCGGCCTCAGCACCACAATGAGCGACTGGGACGAGACCGCCTTTACTCTGATAAAGAAAAATATAGCGCTCAATAATCTCTCAAACTGCACAGCGATAAAAAGAAACGCCAGTGTGGTGATGCTGGATAGCAGCTTTGATATCATCGATCTTGACCCTTTCGGAAGCCCCGCGCCTTTTCTTGATGCCGCATCTTTATCAACCAGGCGGCTTCTCTGCATCACGGCAACCGACACAGCACCGCTGTGCGGCGCGCATAAAAAAGCAGGTATCAGAAGATATGCAGCAGTGCCCTTAAAGACCGAATATTACCCTGAGATGGGGGTCAGGGTCCTCATGGGCGCGATTGCCAGAACGCTTGCAAAATACGATAAAGCCATGTTTCCTTTGCTCTCCTATGCATCACAGCACTATTTCAGGGTATTCACAGCCGTGAAAAAGAGTGTTGAAGCAGCAGATGATTGCTTAAAGAACATGGGCTTCCTGTTGCACTGCTTTAACTGCGGCGCAAGAGAGTGGAGATACGGGCTGGCAGTCCATATTGAAGAGAAATGCCCCCTGTGCGGGCACACCACATCCCTTGCAGGGCCGCTCTGGCTCGGCAGGCTGCATGACAGGAGTTTTTGCGATGGGGTAATACTTGAAAGCAGGGAACGCGGGTTCAGGGAGGGCGAGAAGCTTGTTACAGCATGCAGGGATGAACTTGATATTCCCATGCATTACGATTACCATAAGATCTGCAAATCTCTTGGCATTACCGCCATGCCGACGGATGAACTCATTTTAGCTTTGAGAGAGAGGGGCTTTCAGGCCTCACGCACGCATTTTTCGGGAATTTCTTTCAAGACTGATGCCGGGATGGAGGAGATAAAGATGATAGTAATGGAGCTGGCTAAAGCCGCACACCTTGAATAGGTAGCTTTATGTGTTATGTTTAGCCATTATAAAATGGGGTGACTATATGAAGATATGAAGCATTTGCCCGAATATGCAGATTGGTTGTATTAGGAGCAGTAGCATAAGTATAACGCAGTTCCCCACGATATAATAATATACGGATACGCACACATATCAGCAAGTCCTGGGTACGAGGGTGGTGTGGCGGGACGAAGAGTTAGCCAATCATGTTCAATTTATATCCGTCATGTTTCCGCTAAAATAACTGTCGTATGCGCTCATGTCAAAGTGCCCATGTCCGCTCAGGTTAAAGAGAATTGTCTTCTTCTCACCGCTCTTCCTGCATTCAAGCGCTTTATCAATTGCACATTTTATGGCATGAGCAGATTCTGGCGCAGGAACTATCCCTTCTGTTCTTGCGAATGTCACTCCGGCTTTAAATACCTTTGTCTGGTTATAAGCAACCGCATCTATCACTTTATCAGCATACAACTGGCTTACGATAGGGGAATCGCCATGATATCGAAGCCCTCCTGCGTGGATTGCAGGCGGGACATATTCATGCCCCATGGTGTACATCTTCAAAAGAGGCGTTAATCCAATGGTATCGCCAAAATCATACCTGAACTCGCCTCCGGTCAGGCTGGGACATGCTGTTGGTTCAACAGCAATCACATTCACATCCTTTGAGCCTGCTAGCTTGTCCATAATGAAAGGGAAGCTTATTCCTGAGAAATTGCTCCCTCCTCCAACGCAGCCGATAATATAATCAGGGTATTCATCGTCCTGGGCAAGCTGTGCCTTTGCCTCCTGGCCTATCACGGTCTGGTGAAGCATTACATGATTCAGCACGCTTCCGAGAGCATAGTGCACGTTATCATGGGTTGCTGCATCTTCGATTGCCTCGCTTATCGCAATTCCAAGACTGCCAGGCGAATCAGGGTTACTGGATAATATCTTCTTTCCTGCATTTGTCGTGTTACTCGGAGAAGGGATGACATCCGCTCCCCACAATTGCATCAGTGATTTGCGGTATGGCTTTTGCTGATAGCTTATCTTTACCATATATACCGTGCACTTGAGATCGAAATAGCTGGTTGCAAGTGACAGAGCGCTTCCCCACTGTCCGGCACCGGTCTCTGTAGTCAGCCGCTCCATACCCTCTTTCATATTATAATACGCCTGGGCAATGGCTGTATTGGGTTTATGACTGCCTGCAGGGCTTACGCCTTCATACTTATAATAAATCCTGGCAGGTGTTTTCAACTCGGCTTCGAGACGATGCGCCCTGTATAGAGGAGAGGGGCGCCATAATGCGTAGATATCCCGAACTTCATCAGGTATTGGTATAAATCTTTCCTGGCTGACTTCCTGCTTTATCAATTCTATGGGGAAAATGGGTGAGAGGTCTTTGGGCTCCACAGGTTCTTTGGTTGCAGGGTTCAAAGGAGGAGAAAGAGGCGTAGGCATATCAGGAAGTATGTTGTACCATCTCTTCGGGATATCATTTTCATCTAAAAGTATCTTAGTTTTTTGCATAGGAACATCTCATGCTTCAATATTCACGGGGAAGTATATAAGTATATCAAGCTCGCGCATTACCGTCGATGTGCCCGAATATAATAAATAGTTATATTGAAATGTAACAGAATACTTAATATGGGATCTAAATGAAGAAGGTAAATCATATAAAAAAGGCCGCCTGGCTCATTTTTATCGTCCTGTTTATCATAGCTGTAATACTCACAACACAGGCATACATGCGCTTTCAACATGAAGTGCAATCTGTACGAGAGCGGTTATTAACTGGCAGCCAGGTCATCGAGACCGCATCTGGCCCGATCGAATACGCCGACGTCTGGGATGGTTATCCCGTGCTGGTGGTACATGGAGCCGGAGGTGGTTACGATCAGGGTCTTATTCTATCTGAAATACTCTTGAATGGTGATTTCCGCGTGATACCTCCCTCACGGTTTGGTTTTTTGCGCACTCCACTGCCAGCCAATGCTTCACCTGCTGCTCAGGCTGATGCATTCGCAGATCTGCTGGATGAACTGAATGTTAGTGAGGTAGCCGTCGTGGGAATATCTGCTGGAGGGCCTTCCTCTCTTGAGTTTGCATTACGCCATCCTGATCGGATTTCATCCATGGTTTTGGTCTCAGCGGTTGTCCACAAGGAAGAACCGATGGATTTCAGGGATAAAATAGTCCATTATGTGATATTTAAGTCGGATTTCATCTTCTGGTTAATCACAAAGTATTTTGAGTCTGACCTGATTTCATTTTTTGGGGTGACTCAGGAAGTACAGGCAAAACTAACTCCAGAGGAGAAATACTGGCTTTCTGATGTCTTTATTCCGTCGATGCATCCAATTAGCCAGCGGCAACCAGGTATGATTAACGATAGGATTAACTCTACGCTCCTTGATTACCCTTTAGATCAAATTACTGTGCCGACACTGGTAGTCTATGCCAGAGATGATACGCTAGTTAATCCATCTCACAGTCAGTACGCTACCCGGAACATTCCTGATGCAAAAGTAATCACGCTGGAAAGCGGTGGTCATATACTCATGGGACAACATGAAATGGTCAGATCGGAGATCGTTAAGTTTCTGGAACAGCATACTCAATCAGAAAAATAGAACCCTGTGCATCGAATCAGAAACTTTTTATTATCTTATGGTTTTTGTGCGTAACCCTCAGAGACTCATAAGTATATATTGAAAAAATTTAAATACTTTTACTTGTATTTTGATCAGAGAGACATGGGTATTAAACTTAAATCCAATGACTTTGTAAAAGTACTGGCAACAGTTGCAGGAATGGCTTTCATAATGGTCTCTGTTGCATATGGGATCACTTACATGTTTGAAGATAATTCTATTATATTTCCGATTGAGCCGTACTACATCCTTTTTATATTCTCTATCGGGTTCGTTCTATTCTCGGTGTTCTTTGAAAAAGAAAGAGGTGCGATCTATCCCTGGTCACTGTTAGGCGGCGCGATAGCATCAGCTATTTTCTCATTTATAATCACAGCAGCTATTGGTGGAATGCGCTTCATCTCGGATAATGGCTTCCAGCTCCTGAGTTCAGATACATGGGTCTATGCGCTCTCTATATGCATAATTCTGAGCATGGTTCTGTTCAATCTTGCAAAGCATAAGCTTTAGATCAAAACATCCTCAAGCCCGGCCTCTTTTACAATCTGAAGCGCCCTCTGAATTTCCTCTGGCGTAAGGGTACGGTTTATATCAGGGTACTCATAAGCCCTGTAAGCAGGATTGTACTGGAACATCAGGTTAAACCTGACCTTTGGGATATTCTCCTTTGTCCACTGTACTATCGGCTTTGTGCAGCACTCAAGATGTCCCGGAAGAACCAGGTGCCGCAGGAGAATTTCCCCTCCTGTGTAGGCTAACATGAAATTCCTGGTCACAACCGACCAGTAATTACGCACATTTGAGTATTTCTTTGCGCACTCATCATTTCCATACCTGAGATCCCCGAGATACACATCAACTGCTCCCTCAAGCAATCTTGCAATCTCATGTGAATAATACATGTTGGAGTTCCACACGACCGGTATATTGATCTTCAGAGCGTTCAGTATCTTCAGGATGATATGGGTATGCGGGGTTGGCGTCACAAAATTCACATTTCTTGACCCGTATGCACGGCGCAGTGCGATTATCCTTGCAAATTCCTGCGGGAGTATGGAGGTACCCATCTGCGGGGCTGTGGAGATCTCCCAGTTCTGGCAGTACACGCAGGAGAAATTACACCCTGTGAAGAATACCGTATGCGACGGCACAAGCTCAGGCTCTTCGCCGTAGTGGAGGAACTCGGCAGAATAGTGTGAGACCGCATCGCACCTGCAGTAGCCTGTCTCTCTTCTTCTGCGGTTTGCTCCGCACCGCCTCTCACAGAAATGGCATGCTTCGAGTATTCTATCAGCAATTGCGACTTTCAGATCAAGAAGAGAAGACCCTGCACGTCGAGGGAGTTCTTCTATCGATTTTACTCCCTCCAGTTTTTCGCGGTAAGACCTCATCGCTCTATCGTGTAAATCCCAGAGTTCATCCATGGATGAATCCCTGTTAAAATCAACGCTCACTGATTGGGATATCAAAAATTGCGAAGGAAGTCTATCCCTGGTTACATTAAGATATCTTGAGAGATAAACAGGTTCTCTGGATTGAATATGCATGTTCTCTTTAAACACTCCTATATTAAATTCAGACTGATACTAGAAAAATATATCTATTAAAAATATTTTAGATCGATACCTTCGCCTTCATCAGGGGTGTTGCGAACTTTCTTTCGATCTCAGCCCTGTGTATCGTGTTATACGTGCAGAATGGTATAATCCTGCCATCAGGGGTAGCATAGTGGACTCCGCATCGCTGTATTCTATTAAGATCTATATTATAAAGATCCATAAAATGCATTGCCCCTACGAAAAGTGTGTGACGGTGGAATTCTTTAATGGCGTCTCCTGTCCCGTCCTTCAGGACATCAATGAAAAGTTTCTTCACATCCACAGATTTTGGCGCTTTTCCTGTATCGATATACTGGGGCAGAGCAGAGATAAGACTGCCGATTCTTTTTATTTTACCAAGAGATTTGCCGATCCATTTATTATCCTCAGACGCAAGCTCGTTGATATGCTCAAGGAGTCCCTCTACATCGATAAACCGGGTTATTGGCATCATCTTGCCGTTCTCTACATAGATATACGTCCCTGTGCCGCAGTGCGGATGAACCGTGAATTCGACATTAGGAACACCCTCCTCTGCATTCACAAAATGGGAAATGGGAACGACAAAAGGTACAGGATAGAAGTCCTCTGCTGTAATAGCTCCGCCTGTCTGTTCCTGGATCAAATCAAATAGATAGGGAATAGTTACTCTCTTTTCCATCCTCTCTTCTTTATTTATCCTTCCTGTAAAAGAAACTGGCTGAAAATTAATACCTTTAACTGTATCAATATTATTAACTGCAAACCTTATTATGTCTCCTACCTGGCTATCGTTTACGCCTTTTGCAAGCGTGGGTACAAGAGAAACGCTTCTTAAGCCTGTTGTTCTGCAGTTCTCTATGGCCTGGAGTTTTAACTTGAGGGCATTGTATCCTCTTGTAGTCTTGTAAGGCTCCTCTATTACCCCGTCAAACTGCAAATAAACAGTATGTAGGCCAGCATCAACAAGATCCTTACAGAGCTTCAAACTTTTAGCAAGTTTAATACCATTGGTTGCCATCTGAACCTGGGTGAATTCAAACTCACTGGCCATTTTAACAATCTGGACAATATCATCACGCATCGTTGGTTCACCGCCAGCGAACTGAATGGCAGGGCAGGGTACAGGCTTCTCAGCTCTAAGCATCTGCATCATTGTCTTGATCTGCTCTATTGATGGCTCGTAGAGGTAGCCAGTTGATGATGCATTCGCAAAACATACCGGACACGCCTGGTTACATCGATTTGTCACATCGATATTTGCCAGAATGGTAGTTGTTCTATGGGATGGGCATAATCCGCACAGGTTAGGGCAGTCTCCAGCAGCCTGTACATTGGGATTAGTTACTCCATCTCCGTCATGCCAGTAATGATCAAACCGCTTAAACTGCTTTGCGCTCGACCAGTAGATATCCTTGAAAGACCCATGCTCGCTGCACGTCTTTTCGATCATGATTTTTCCGTTCTCCTCTAATATCGAGGCATCTATTACAGCGAGGCATTCAGGGCACAACGATTTCGTTGACTTCATAACTATAACCATAACCCATTATTATTTTTTAACGAACAATGCATTTATTATATATGAGATTTTCCTTAAGCTTGCTAAGAATACCTTCGTTTTGACGCTCTATCGGATTATATTCAAATCTAATCTCAATCTCCCACCATGTTAACAAAGCTTTTTTAGTATTAAAGTATATCGTTACCTAAGACCTAAGAATGGGTCAAGTATGGACATAACAGATAAAAGGCTGGTGATTTAACCTTGGTAATCGGAGTAACACTTGTGAATGTAGTGCCAGGACAGGAAAAAGCAGCATATAATGAGCTTCTTAATGTAAAAGGAATTAAAGATGTATACCATGTTTTTGGAGAATTTGATTTTGTAGTGATAAGTAATGTTGAGGGCTTAAGCGCCCTGAATAAGCTTGTGGATACAATTCGAGAGAGCGAATATGTTACATCTACACAGACAATAGTGGGAGCTGAGCTTTAAGAGGATTTAAGAGGACAACATATCCAATGGCAATTGCCGAAGAGCTTGCGAAAAAGCAAAAGGCCATCAGTATAGCTGAATTTTTTGAGAAGAACAGGCAAATACTGGGTTTTGACTCAATCCCCCGCAGTCTCTTAACTTCTGTAAAAGAGGCAGTAGATAATTCTCTGGATGCATGCGAGGAAGCAGGTATATTGCCTGATATATTTATTAAGGTCGAAACACGATCTAAAAATAACCTCACTCTTATTGCGGAGGACAACGGGCCGGGTATTGTAAAAGAGCAAATCCCAAAGGTCTTTGCAAAACTTCTGTATGGCTCACGCTTTCACTCAATGAAGCAAAGCCGTGGCCAGCAGGGTATCGGAATCTCAGCAGCCGTCCTGTATTCACAGCTCACATCAGGCTCCCCGGCGAAGATTATATCAAAAATAGATAAGGACGCTCCTGCACATTATTTTGAGCTGCTTATTAATACCCAGAACAACGAACCTGAGATCCTTGTGGATAAGGTGATCGAATGGGACAGATTGCGGGGAACACGTATCGAACTTGAGATGGAAGCATCGTATATCAAGGGCAGAAGACAGTCGGTTTACGAATACATGAAGGATACGGCAATCGTAAACCCCCATGCGCGTATAACCCTGGTTGAACCTGATAATAACCAGGTCATATTCGAGAGGGCGACAGATAAACTGCCTGTACAGCCATCTGAGATATTGCCTCATCCTGCAGGCATAGAGCTTGGTACTCTGATGAAGATGCTGCGGTATTCCGAGATGGATAAACTTGCCTCTTTTTTACGCCACTCATTCTCACGGGTAGGTCCTCAGATTGCCGGGGAAATATGCAAAAGAGCAGGTGCTGATCCTGAGAAAGACCCGAAGGCGCTAACGCTGGATGAAGCAAGGAGGCTGCACGAGGCATTTGGAAAGGTAAAGATATCGTCCCCTCCTACTGATTGCCTCTCCCCTATAACCGAAGAGCTGATCCGCAAAGGGCTTGAGAAAGAGCATACCATTGATTTTATTGAGACCACCACGCGCCCGCCATCGGTACATAACGGTCATCCTTTCCAGGTGGAAGCTGGTATAGCCTACGGGGGGAATCTCCCAAAGGAAGATAAGGTGGAGATACTCAGGTTTGCAAACAGGGTACCACTTCTCTACCAGCAGGGCGCATGCGCTATA
Source organism: Candidatus Methanoperedens nitratireducens (assembly GCA_020724545.1). GTDB lineage: Archaea > Halobacteriota > Methanosarcinia > Methanosarcinales > Methanoperedenaceae > Methanoperedens > Methanoperedens nitroreducens_B. The sequence goes on along the minus strand of DYGR01000039.1, from coordinate 5,682 downwards.
ACACACGCTATCGAGAGTATTAAATGGAGGAATTATTCGCTCGATCAGCCAGGCGGAGGGGTCCCCACAGGTCCGGCTATCATTCTGGTTCATGTGGCATCAACGCATATCCCCTTCACATCCGAATCAAAAGAGGCAATAGCAGATGTTCCTGAGATAGTCGAAGAGATAGGGCTTGCGCTAAAAGATGTGGGACGCAGGCTCAACCTCTATCTATCCAGGAAGAATAACCTTTTGCGAAGAAGGGAAAAAGAGGAAATAATACAGAAGATACTCCCGCGTATTGCAAAGAAAGTGGGCGAGATACTTGAGAAGCCAACACCTGATATTACCCCTATTGTCGCCAGGATCATGGGCAATGTCTTTGTCCACAGGGTGGTAAAGCAGAACGGAGAAGGGTGCGATGTGGAGATACAGCTCAAAAACCATGGTGATTCGGTGCATCATTTCTCTCTTCATGAGACAATTCCCTATGATATTAAATCGTCAAGTCCTGAACCCAGGAAAATCCCGCTCGGTAAGCAGAGCGATTACCTCTGGAAGATCTCCCTGAAGCCTGGTGAGCAGCAGGCAATTATCTACAGGCTGGATATCGAACCTGAAGAGGCTTCAAAACTTCCACAACTGGTGGTAGAAGGCATTGATGAAGAACTTATTACAGGGGCAAAGGTTGTGAACGTATGATTGAGGGGAGCAATAAGGAAATTCATGATTCACAGGCAAAGACAACTCTTAAGAAACTCATACAGGATTTTTATGAGCAGTTCGAGAGCGAGACCATCCCGCATATCGTGCTGCCTTCACGCACCAAGAAAAACATCGAACTCAAGGAAGACAGCGATGTATGGGTATATGGCGACAGCGAGAGCCTGCGAAGCGCAAAAACTGTAAAAGGCGCAACCCAGCTCCTTAAGACATCATATGTTGTTGAGCTTTTGATCAAGGGTCATCTTGACCAGGATAAGAGTTCGACCCTGAGAGAACTGTATTACATCAGCGAGAACTGGGATATAGCCAGGTTCCATGAGCAGGCTGAGAGCGACAGGCTAGTTGAGGACCTTGAGATCATTACAGGACTACAGCGAGAGGATTTCCATGTGCGCCCTGAGGAGAACGGCGCCACGCTTTTCGGGCCTATCAGGATCAAGGAGACCACCAAGCGCGGGGAGCGCACGATGCACTGCCAGGAGGACGTTGGCGAGGCAGGATACCAGATACCCTATAACGTGGAGACGGTAAAGTTCCTGGAACACGATGCGAAGTTCATTATAGCCGTAGAGACAGGCGGTATGTATGATCGGTTAATCGAGAACGGGTTTGATGAGGATTTTGGTGCCATCCTGGTGCATTTAAAAGGACAGCCCGCGCGCAGCACGCGCCGCATTATCAAGCGCATGAACGATGAACTCAAGCTCCCTGTGGTGGTATTCACGGACGGTGACCCCTGGAGCTTTCGGATATTCGCAAGCGTGGCCTATGGCGCGATCAAGAGCGCGCATCTCTCGGAGTTCATGGCTACACCTGCCGCTAAATTCATAGGCGTCCAGTCATCGGATATAGTGGAATACCAGCTCTCAACTGATAAGCTCAATGACCAGGATATCAAGGCGCTGCGCAGCGAACTTACTGATCCCAGGTTTGATACGGAGTACTGGAAGGATCAGATAAACCTGATGCTGAAGATGGGGAAGAAGTCCGAGCAGCAGGCTTTTGCCGGGAAGGGGCTGGATTTTGTGACAGATACGTATTTACCGCAGAGGCTGGGAGAGATGGGGGTGGGGTGATATTGATAAAAAAGAAAATACCCTAATCTTTTATTCCTGTTAAATTCAAGATTATTTGCTAGTGGACTGTTTGATAAGTAATTTCCGATATTCAACTAATAAATCGATCCATCCATCTTTTAAGATCATGCCTTGTCCAAGACCATGAGATTGGGTGAGCAAACAAATGATTATATTCCCTCCAACTTGCGCCTAAATGATCGATAAGATCTTGTCTACTTTTCCAATCTCCCCTATCAAGATAGCGGCATGTAAAAGCCCTCAAGAGCAATTCAGCCTGATTGAGCCATGAAGCGTGCGCTGGTGTCAACAAAACACGCACTTTACTATAAGACTGTTGAAACAATTGTGTATCTTTGGAAATATGGCTTGATCCTCCATCCCAAATCAAATGTATTCTTTGCATACTGTCAAATTCATCATACAGTTCAGCCAAAACTGGTCGCAGATGTTCACCATCATTTTTATCCAAGCACCAACCCCGCATTTCACCCGAATGAACCAATAGAGCAGCCACAAAGTTGACAGTCCCATGTCGAATGTATTAGACTGTTGAATGAGCAATTTTTGGGACAATTCCTCTCTGAGCGGCTATTTGAGCAAGGGTTCGTGTCGACCAGTGCGTTATTTCCAGGCCAATACCTGCTGGTTCACAACAAGCCAACTGCTCGATTTCCACTCTGGTAAGTGAAGAAAATATTGGTGGTCGTCCAGTTCGATGTGCATCATAAATAGCTTTGATCCCTCGCTCTTGATATCGATCACAAACGTATCTTATCGCCCGTGGCGTTAAATCAAGTTTATTCGCCAAGTCCTGCACAATTGTTTGTTCATTCTCCATCGCCAGCAAAATCCGCGCGCGGCGAGCGACGCGTTGTTCCGTACGACCATTTCGAACAATTTTCTGAAGCTGTGTTCGATCTTTTTCAGATAACACAATCAAGTGTGGTTTATTCCCTCTCATCTTTGCCCCTATCTCAAAGATGATGTTCTTATCAAAAAAGTTTCCCACTTTTAAAAATGTTTATCGGAAAAAACTTATCAAACGCTCCACTAGCTGCTAATATTAAATTTGTTAAGACGTAGCGGATATTATACAGAATATCTAAACCATTATATAGTATTGGCTAAGTAAGGTGAAAGTATTATTTACAACGAAAAATTCCTTCGAATATTTTCACCCTGCTTGCGTATCTTTTAGATACCCTTAAGATTATTGTATTATCTAATAGAGGTTTGATTAGCATATGCCAAAAAGAAAAGGCCTTCCATTTGGAAGTCAGTTCAGTCCACCCCAGGTAAACTTACCTGGGGTGCTGGAAATAATTAAAAACAACGAAGGTAGCCAGCAAAACATCGAATCGGCAATAAGATCAAAATTCTTTTCAACCCATGCCGCTGTAAGTCAGGCTAAACTGGCCAACAATACATGGCTATCTTTAAAAGATTATAAAATCATCAATGATAAAAGCAATTTTACAGATATTGGAAAAAAGCTGTACGATTTGAGGAACAATCCAGAAAAATTATACGAAATTTTTGCCAGACACATTCTTGTAACTCTGGATGGTCTGGCTGTAATTGAAGTAATACAGGACATGGCTCAGTCCGTGGAGCAAATTACTCTTGAAAGCTTAAGAAAACGGATAAATGAAAGAGGCTTATATTTTCCAGCAGGCGGCACGCACTTTAGTTCGTTGAGAGGCTGGCTTTCATTGGCTGAAGTCTTTGATAAGGATAGCACATCATATAAAATCCATAAAAATGTAGTTGAAAGAATAATCGGGATTAAACAGGATTTCATAGATAAAATAGGCACTTTTAGCCAGGAACAAAAAGCATACATAAAAGCTTTAGCTGCACTTGGAGCATCTGATTGGATTCCTTCAAATGATGTTCGTAGCCATGCAGAGAAGCTATATGGTGTCAGTTTTTCCGAAAAATCGCTGCCTATAAAAGTTTTATTTCCATTACGAGATGTTGGATTGATGTTGGTTTGGCTTTTCATCTGAAGTCCAACGTAATATTGGCTTTGACCACAGGCAGAATCGGCACAGATGCCATCAAATATGCGAATTCGATTATGAAGTCAACAAACCTGAATATTCTTTTCCTTGATTCAAAAGATTTAGTTAAGGTTATAGAAAATCCATCTAAAATAAGTTTGATAATATACGAGCAATCTAAGCGTGTTATGGAAATAAAATCCCTTTTCAAGGAGCGAGAGTAGATGGTACTGCCAGAGCCCTATTACAAAACACCATTAGGCTCAGCGTACTTGGGCGACTCGCTCGAAATAATGAAAGAACTGGATAAAGAATCGGTTAATCTAATTGTAACATCGCCACCGTTTGCTCTGAGACGAAAAAAAGAATATGGGAATGTAGATGCAAACGAATATGTTAAATGGTTTCTACAATTTGGAGAAGAATTTAAGAGAATATTGGCTGATGATGGCAGTCTTGTGATTGATATCGGCGGAAGCTGGAATGAAGGTGAGCCGACCCGATCCCTTTATCATTTTGAACTCTTAATTTCTCTCTGTAAAGAATTAGGCTTTAAATTAGCTCAGGAGTTTTATTGGTATAATCCATCGAAACTTCCGTCTCCAGCTGAATGGGTTAATGTTCGCAGAATAAGAGTCAAAGATTCAGTAGACCCTATCTGGTGGCTTTCAAAAAATGCATTTCCTAAAGCAGATAACAGGAGAATTTTATCACCATACTCTCCCTCGATGTTGGGACTTTTAAAAAATGGATACAAAGCTAAAAAAAGACCATCAGGACATGATATTTCAGTGAAATTTAAAAGAAACAATAATGGAGCTATTCCTCCTAATCTCTTATCTATCCCAAATACTAGCTCAAATGACTACTACCAAAGACAATGTAGAGAAGAAGGAATAGAACCACATCCAGCACGTTTTCCATCTAAATTGCCAGAATTTTTTATTAATTTCTGTACAGATGGTAGAGATGATTTAGTATTAGACCCATTTGCAGGAAGTAATGTAACTGGTGAAGTTGCAGAAAAATTGGGAAGAAGATGGATTGCAATTGAAATAGACGAAACTTATTTGAAAGCTTCAAAATTTCGATTTGAATTTGAGCAACAAAAATTGCCTATTTTTTCCACAGAACGCTGTGCGCCGTAACAAGCAGAGATAGAATAGAAGCACATCAATCTCCGATGAATTAAATCTCAGCTGCCCTCCTGCCGACCCTACGCCCCTCTTGCTCCCAGCACACTCCAGCCGCCTGCCCATCACCCGATGTCCGACGCTGGTCGAGCAGATCAAGTAAATGAGATTTGTGTCATCCCTAAGATACCTTCCCTAAATCAGCCGAAACTCCGATTAAATCTCCCTGTAACCATGCTTTCGGTTCAATATATCGACAATTTCAATCTCCTGGCTATGCTTGTGAAAAACATAAATCACTCTAAATTTTCCAATATGAATCGACCAGTAAGGATTTCCTACTAACTTTTTACCTATCGGTGATTTAAGCTCTGGATGCCTGTTTAAAAACTCTTCTTCGGTTATACTGGGATCCATCCGTGCTTTTTTTAGTCTTTCAAGCTCCTCGGTTGTCAGGCTCTCCGAATCTATGATACTATCCAGAAGGCTTGCTTTTTGTAATAATTCATTATATTCACTTTGAGGTATGCAGACGGTTGAATTCATAATATTGTTTATACTAACTCTATCAAATATAAAATTATATCTTTTACTGGCTGCTTCCCGTGAAAAATCTCCAGATCTCTTTCTCTACTCCTATCATATCCATTCCTCGTCTTTGACCCCCGCCCTCGCACCCGATGCCCGGCGCGGATCGAGGAGAGCGAGACCATCCGCTAATTCAACATATATTTGCATATAGAAAAACTGAACCGCAGA
>DYGR01000038.1:12312-28410 GCA_020724545.1 Candidatus Methanoperedens nitratireducens | reverse complement strand
TGTTAGAAGACGTTTTTAAATCCAGCACACTGAGAGTTTCCTCTAAACCGTTGCGTCGGTTTACTTCGCACACACATATTGCGAAGCAATATGTGGATACGCAATCGACTGGCGTGACAGTCGACGTGGATACAGCGTGAACCGATGTTTCGGTTCTGTTTAATACTGGATCACAGTTGCCACGAACGTGCGGAATATTCGTAGGTGTGTATGTATTTCTTTCTTCTAACTTCTGCATTTTTTCAATGCCTCCTAGTCAACCAGTTTCCCTTGCTCCTCACGGAGCAAGCCTCACAGCTTTAGCGTGAGGTGATTGACTCCTTATTGCCCCTCCAGTATGCGGTATATTAGCTCCATATCTATATGAGATTCGATAAATCCTGACAATTCTTCTATGCTGTCGCCGTGCTTTCCACATGTATAGGTTATACCTCTGCACTTATATAAATAACCAAGGAACGAATTTCTTATATTCTCGTTCTCGAACAGCCCGTGAAGATATGTTCCAATAACAAGTCCATTCTCGCTCACGCATCCATCATCTCCGAATGCTGGTTCTCCGCCTTCTGTCCTGCCCATATGGATCTCGTATCCCCGTACTTTTTCTCCTCTTATCGGCCCGAGGATACAGCCGTTCCCTGTGATTAGCTTCTCAGTCTGTCTGGTCTGCTTCTTATAATCGAGAAAGCGTGTGGATACATCAAGAAGTCCCAGACCCTTCATCGAGGCTGCACCACATGTACCTTCGATTCCGCTGTCCGTTATCTCCTTACCTAGCATCTGGTAGCCACCGCATATTCCTATGATCGGTATCCCTCTCTCAACTTCCGCTATTATTTTTTTATCCATTCCTTTTGACCGAAGCTCCTTCAGGTCATCCACGGTATTTTTTGTACCCGGGATTATAATTGCATCAGGCTCACCAGGATCACCTTCCAGCTCGATATATCTGATATCAGCATACCTCTCAAGGGGTTCAAAATCAGTGAAGTTGGATATATGGGGCAATCGTATTACTGCTATCCTGACAGGATGGTTGTTAGGTATCCTGTCCTGTATTGAGACAGAATCTTCTGATGGGATTTTTATATCCATGTACGGGATTACCCCGATAACAGGAAGTCCTGTGAGCTCTTCAAGCTGTTTTATCCCGGGCTCAAGCAGTCTCATATCCCCACGGAATTTGTTTATTATTAGTCCAAAGACACGGCATCTTACATCATCTGGCAGCAACTGCAGTGTGCCGTATATACTTGCAAACACGCCCCCGCGTTCAATATCCCCGATGAGTATTATATGGGGCGAAACCGCCCTTGCGATCCCGATATTCACTATGTCGCGATGGTAGAGGTTTATCTCTGCTGCCCCGCCTGCTCCCTCTATTATGATCACATCGTGCTCTGATGCAAGCCGCCTATATGCGCCTGCTGCGATCGACATCATCTCAGCAGTTGAATCATAGTAATCGCCTGCTTTTTTGTCCTTGTAAGGCTTTCCCAGGATGATTATCTGCGAGATATTATTGCCTTTAGGCTTTAATAACACGGGGTTCATGTCAGCAGTGGGCTCAAGCCCTGCTGCTTTTGCCTGGATTGCCTGCGCTATCCCTATCTCCTCACCAGAGCGGGTGATCCATGAGTTAAGGCTCATATTCTGTGCCTTGAATGGAGCTACGCTGTATCTTTTTGAAAGGCTCCTGCAAAGAGCTGTCACCAGTACACTTTTCCCGACATGGGAGCTTGTTCCTATAACCATAAGATTTTTTGCCATTAATGCTCCCTCTTCATCCATCTCCTGAAGGCAACACATACACCTGCCAGAAGTATAAATGTTAAAGCACCTGTACCTATGCTGTCTGAGATATAGCCGTATGCGTTCATCCATCCTGTACCGTATTCTTCAAAACCGTAATCAAACGTCCATGTTAATTCATTTGCCCGGCTCATCTTGAGACCTGCATCCACAAATGCCATCTGGTCATAGAATGGATAGAAGAGCACCACCCCGCCATCAAACATATCCATAAAGACATGAGATGCGATATATACTGCACCAATAGTGAACATGGTTCTTTTCTCTTTTAGCAACAGGCCAAAAAGAAGCAGGATCAGAGGAATAAAGATGTTGTGCAGCAGTGCCCTGTGAAGGGCCAGGAAAGTATCAAGATCAGGAATGACTGCCAGGGGTAAGAGCAGAAGGATATACCTATGATCCTCCCTTCTTACCACTATTAACAGGGCAAGTAGAGGAACAATTAAATGTATCGCCCAATTTGGCATCGATCTCTTATTCTATTCTATCTACCCTGGTTACACGCAGTAATGCATTAACAGGTACTCCCTGGATATCATCTATACCCTTCTTATCGATAAGTACAGCTATAGCTACAGGTTTTGCTCTCATTCCCTCAAGTACTGTGACTGCTTCTGTAAGGGTTGCACCTGTTGTGACCACGTCATCGATCAAAACACAGTTCTTTCCCTCTACCTGTGCGAAGTTCTGGCTGATAGTACCTCTTATTTCTTTTGATTCAGGCTCCCAGTGCTGCTTATTCGGATGGTAGGTGGAAAATTCACATCCGAGTTCATCAGCTACCAGGTTGGCAAGCGGTATTCCGCTCAGAGCAACACCGATGACCACATCCACACCCTGCCCTATTCGATCAAGGCACTCAAAGATCATATCTGCCAGTGCACCTGCTATGAGCCTCTGTCTGTTTGAGCTTCGGCCTATATTGCTCCAGTCAATGTAGATATCCTTTGGTGCCTGCGTAGTATCTCTCTTTTTTGCATGAACCAGAAGCCATGTTGCAGTCTCACGGGAGATATTCAATTCGTCTGCAATCTGTCCTGTAGAAAGTCCACCAGCCTGAAGCTCAACAGCTTTTTGAGTTAGTTCATCGATCGTTTTCATAAGAATCACCGGGATAGCAATACTACTTTTTCTTTGTATATAATAGGTTGTCTTGTTCGATAAGAAGCATAACATACTTAAACAGGCCGACATATCCTGTTCGTGTATGCGAGAATTCATCCTCTATTCCAGAACCGGAAGGACAGATTCAAGATTCAGAAGCCTGAGGGAAGCCGGGAGACTGGATGTGGTTTACCAGTGCATATTGATGTCGCTTTTTACTTCTCATGCGATCCGCAGGGATGTTACCTTTCATGCAATCCTGGGAGGATCGCCATCTCCACCGCTTGAACTTGTGGTGAACGGCGGGACGCTAAGAGATATTCATCTTGATGAACGTACATGGGAGGACATTCTCAGAAAAGTTCTCTCAGGCAAAACACATCCAGGGATAAGCATTAAAAAGAACAGCCTGCAGCAGCTGGTAAAGGAGAAGAACAATATCTTCGTTCTTGAGGAATCTGGCGAGAGTATAAAGACCATTGATCTTGGCGCAGACCCTGTGTTTGTACTGGGTGACCAGATCGGCCTCCCGAAGAAGGATGAGGAGTTCGTGCTCAGGTATGGCAAAAAAGTCTCAATAGGAGGAAGGGCGTACCTGGCTTCTGCATGCATCTGTATAATCAACTACATCCTCGATCAAAGAGAGGTCTTTTAATAAAAGATTATTCCAGGAGGAGTCTTGATTCCTCCTGGCCTTTAGAACAAGTTCTAAAGTATTATTTCTATGTCCAGCTCTTCTGCCAGTTCCTTGTACCTGTTACGGATCGTCACTTCAGTGATACCCGCTACCTCAGCAACCTCACGCTGCGTCCTTCTATCACCGCACAGGATTGAGGCGATATATATCGCTGCTGCAGCCACACCTGTCGGGCCTCTTCCGCTTGTGAGTTCCTTCTCTGAAGCCTGCCTGAGTATCTCAACAGCCTTTGATTGCACCTCTCCGCGCAGGTTCAATCCTGAGCAGAAACGCGGCACGTAATCGATGGGTGACGTGGGTATCAGTTTCAGGCCAAGTTCTCTTGAGATAAACCTGTATGTTCTTCCAATTTCCTTTCTGCTCACTCTTGAGACTTCACCTATCTCATCCAGCGTTCTTGGAACATTGCACTGCCTGCATGCAGCATACAATGCAGCGGCAGCTACACCCTCGATGCTTCGCCCTCTGATCAGGTTCTTCTCAACAGCCTTGCGATACACGACAGCAGCGGTTTCCCTTACGTTCCTTGATAACCCAAGCGCTGATGCCATTCTGTCAAGTTCAGAAAGAGCAAATGCCAGGTTTCTCTCTGTCGCATTACTTACACGTATGCGGCGCTGCCATTTTCTCAGGCGATAGAGCTGTGCTCTGCTCTTTGATGAGATTGATTTCCCGTATGAGTCACGGTTTCGCCAGTCTATCATTGTAGATAATCCTTTATCATGGATAGTATAGGTCATGGGAGCACCGACACGGGAGCGCTTCATCCTCTGGTCATGGTCAAAGGCCCTCCACTCAGGTCCCTGGTCTATAAAGTCAGCATCAACAACAAGTCCACACTCGTTGCAGACCAGTTCGGCCCGTTCATAATCATGTACAAGTGTGTGACTTCCACATTCCGGACATTCTACAGTAGCTTTCTCAAACTGGCCCAGTTTCTGTTTCTCTTTTCTTGCTCGAATACTTTCCTTTATTTTTTCGCGTTCTGTCTTCTCAACGTCTCTAACTTTCTCAACTTCTGTCATTTATGAACCATCCTTGTAAATTATTGTAAGTAGACTCTTTCATTTCTCAGAGCCATGATTTCAGAGGCTGTAATCTCTTTGAATATCTTGATGGAAATATAGGGAGAATCTACCGGACCGAAAAGTTCCTTTATCTTCCCGATCTTCTTCATTTTTTTTGTGAATACTACTGAACTCTGACGTAGATCGCCCAGTTTAATGGTTTTATCAGCACGCACGATCAGCAAATTATCCACGATATGAAGAATAGCTCCCAGTCTTTTCAAATTTCGACCTCTAAAAAGATATTTAGTAATTAATGCACTAATGACATATATAGTTTTCGTAAGGGTTTTATTAAATGGCTCTTATCAGACTTAAAGGTTGCGAGACAGTCGCATCCCTTGCCCCCTTCTCATCCAGGCCAGCTCCCATAGCAATCTTTAATGCAAGCTCATCTGTGATCAGATCATGCGGTGCATGAGAATCCGTATTTACAATCAGACCTGAGCCTGCTTCTTTTGCGATCCTGACCACATGGCCGTTGGTCCGATTGTGCCCGTTACGTGAGGTTATCTCAAGGCATACATCGTTCTCCCTTGCAAGTTCGGCATCCTCCACCGTAATAAAACCTGGATGGGCCAGGATATCAACATCAAGTGTCACAGCGGCATGATTGGTACCCGGTGGAACAGGTTCGACAGTTGTCTCGCCATGTACAACCACTATCTCAGCCCCCAGGTCTCTTGCCCTCTTAACAAGGGTAGGCAATCTTCGTGGCGGAACATGGGTTAACTCCACTCCTGTAAAGACTCTGATGTTATAATCCTCCTCCATAAGTTTTATGTTACTCATACATGATAAAATATGCTCTATATTCGTAAAATCAGCATGATCGGTTATTGCGATTGCTGTATAACCCTGCATAACAGCACGGCGCACAAGTTCACTCGGGAGCAGCTCCCCATCGCTAAAGATGGAGTGCGTATGAAGGTCTATCATTTCTGCCCCCGTGTTTTGTTTATGTTCTGTGCAATCTGTTTTACTATAATGGATTTTGGGCCTTTTTTATCAACCAGTACTCTTCCACCTGTGGTCCACCAGGATTTGGGGTAGGCCTTATCTGTTTCGACTACAGGGGCCAGATTCAATTCTGCAGCAGCTTTTTCAATCTCCTTCAAAGTAGGTGATTTTACAGATTCTTTCATGGGAAGAATCCTGCCTTCTGATCTTGATTTAGTGACATCGAGATACACCGGCCAGATGATAAGTTTGTTTTTATCTTTTAACATTATATCCATGTTTGCCTTTTAAAACTAATAATACTTTTCTAAAAATCATACCACTATATTCAAAAGGTTGAAGATTTTATAGACAACAAAGCCACCGAACGTCGTTACAGGGATTGTTAAAATCCATGCAGCAACAATATTACGTGCAAAACCCCAGCGAACACTGGTCATGCGTTTTGCCGCACCTACACCCATTATTGAGCCAGCGATAACATGCGTGGTACTCACCGGGATCCCGATGAATGCGGTCAGTACAAGAAGCAATCCTCCACCCGATTCTGCACTGAACCCATCCACAGGCCTTAATTTTGTAAGCCTCATACCCATGGATCTTATGACCTTCCACCCGCCTATTAAAGTTCCAAGTGCGATCGATGCATGCGCTGATAGAATTACCCATGATGGAATGGCCGCGTCTGGATCCATATAACCCACAGAGATCAACAATGCAGTGATAATGCCTGCTGTCTTCAGGGCATCATTAGAGCCATGGCCAAGCGAATACCAGCTCACAGAGACCAATTGAAGTTTTCCGAATACCCTATTAATGGCAGATGGCCGATACCTTCGGACCGATCGGAATAATACAATAGCAAATATATTTGAGAATATAAAACCTATGATCGGGGCAAGTACAAGAAATCCTATAATTAGAATTATTCCTCCTGAAATAAGCACTTTAAAACCACCGGCTGCAATACCTGCGCCTATAAAACCTCCTATCAGCGTATGGCTCATCGAAATGGGCATGCCAAAATTCGTCATAAACATACCCCAGAATATGGATGCGATCAGTCCTGCCAGGATCAATGTCGGTGTAACGATAGAGACATCAACGATCCCTTTTCCCACCAATTTTGCCACAGCCTGGGGCATAATTAAAAAGGCGATGAAATTCATTAGCGCAGCTAAACCTACGGCTTTTATCGGTGTCAGTACCCTTGTTGATACTATGGTCGCCACGGAGTTTGCCGCATCGTTCCAGCCGTTCACAAAATCATAGAATAATGCTATGATTATTATCAAAATGACTGTTATACTCAGAGCCTCAACCATTTATTACCTATCCTATAAAATCCAAAAATACCGCCCTAGCTATTTTTAACGACTATATCGCTGATAACGTTTGCAGCATCCTCGCATTTGTCTGTTGCAAACTCAAGACGCTCATACACCTCTTTGAGTTTCATAATCTCAATGGCATCCGTTCGTTTAAAAAGTTCTGCAACAGACATCTTATAGATATCATCTGCAATATTCTCAAGCCTGTTGACCTCAATACACTTTTTTTCTATTTCCTTCGGGTTCTTGATATTACGTAAACTGGAAATTGCAATATTCAATTCAGTGGTCTGCCTGACAAGTACCTCGGCCAGTTTTATCATATTCTCCTCAGGCTTTTTAATATCGTACAGAACAAGGCGTGTCGCAGTGCCGTCTATATAATCCAGGACATCATCAAATGCCGAGGCAAGTGCAGATATATCCTCATGATCGATGGGGGTTATGAAGGCTTTATTTAGCTCTTCAAAGATCTCATGAACAAAATCATCTCCCTGGTGCTCGATATCTTTTATGGTCTGCTGTTTTTCTTTGATATTCTCATAATTTTTAAGCATATCAAGGAAAGCAATTGAGCCATCTAGTACGTTTTTTGATTCATTCTCCAGCATATTAAAAAAGTGTTTATCCCGGGGAAGAATCCATTCTTTAAATCCCATTTTCAATCTCCGCTGCTCTAATCAGGTTACAGTAACTAATAGTTTTTATGTTTTTCTGTTTTATCGGTAAACTATAATTAATAATCAATTTAATTCTACCCTCTCGCCTGTTGCCATGAAAACCGCACTTTCGCATAGATTATTTGCATGGTCCCCTATCCGCTCAAGATACCTCGCCACGAACGTGAGATGTGAGGCGTTAGTTATTTTCTTCGGGTCTTCTATCATATACGTTAAAAGTTCGCGCCTTATCTGGTCAAAGAGAGCATCTACCTCATCATCCCTCCTGGCGATTCTTCGTGCAAGCTCAGCATCACAGGTCTCAAAAGCTCTCATCGCGCCTTCGATCATCTCCTGACATATGCCGGACATCCTTGGTATATCTACAAGCGGCTTGATATGAGGCTCTCTTGCAGTAGCTTTTGTTATCACTGCTATCTCAAGGGCAAGATCCCCTATTCTCTCAAGGTCAATGATTATTCTGAGCACAGCGGCTATCATTCTTAAATCCACAGCCATGGGCTGCTGGAGGGCAAGCAGGGCAAGACATGAATCTTCGATCTGGTGATTTAGAGAATCAATATCCTTATCCATTGCTATTACCTTTTCAGCAAGCTTGACATTTCGTTCTTTTAATGATACTACAGAATCCCTGACCGCTATCTTTGCAAGTTCTCCCATTCTCAGTGTGCCATCCTTTACTTTATTTAATTCCCTGTGATATTGCTCTCTGGCCATTATCCAAACCTCCCTGTTATGTAATCCTCAGTGCTTTTTTTCCTGGGCTTTTTGAATATCTGTTTTGTATCACCGAATTCTATCATTTCACCCATCAAGAAAAAAGCAGTAAAATCAGAAACTCTTGCTGCCTGCTGCATATTATGCGTTACAATAACGATTGTATATTTTTCCTTAAGATCGATCATTAGATCCTCTATCTTGCTCGTAGAAATAGGATCTAAAGCTGAGCATGGCTCATCAAACAGTATAATTTCAGGTCCCACGGCCAATGCCCTGGCTATGCAGAGGCGCTGCTGCTGTCCACCGCTTAATTCCATGGCATTATCATTAAGCCTGTCTTTGACTTCATTCCAGAGCGCCGCTTTTTTGAGGCTGGATTCTACAATTGAATCGAGTTCTTTCTTATTTATCCCATGTATCCTCGGCCCGTAGGCTATATTCTCGTATATGCTTTTGGGGAATGGGTTTGGCTTCTGAAAGACCATACCAACCTTTTTTCGAAGCACTACAGGATCTGTATCCTTTATATCCTTGCCGCAAACCAGGATCTCGCCTTCGGTACTGAAGCCGTCTATCAGATCGTTCATCCTGTTAAGGCAGCGTATGAATGTGGATTTTCCGCAGCCGCTCGGACCTATTATTGCCGTTATTTTGTTGTTTTCCACGGTCATGTCAATGTTCTTCAAAGCATGAGTTTTTCCGTACCATGCGTTCAAGTTCGCTGTCTGTACTGCTTCTGTCATTTAATCACCACTTAATGTACCTCTGGTATTTATTCCGTATGATTATGGCAGCAGCATTCATGGCAAGGAGCAGTGCAAGGAGCACCAGAATCCCTGCTGCTGCAAGGTACTGGAATTCTGCTTTTGGTCTTGATGCCCAGTTGAATATCTGTATGGGAAGTGCCGTAAACGGATCAAATGGACCTGCAGGCGTGAAGGCTATAAATGTGAGCGCGCCTATCATGATCAGCGGGGCAGCCTCGCCCATGGCTCTTGATAAAGCAAGGATATTGCCTGTGAGTATTCCAGGCAGTGCAGCAGGAAGCACGTGGTGTCTTACGGTCTGCCATTTTGTAGAGCCAAGGGCATATGAGGCCTCGCGTATGGATTTAGGCACAGCCCGAATTGCTTCCTGGCTTGAAATAATAATTATTGGCAGGATAAGGAGTGCCATTGTGAGTGCGCCAGCAAGAAGGCTTCTTCCAAGCATTAATCCACGGACAAACAGGGCAAGACCAAGAATGCCATAAATAATGCTGGGTACACCTGCAAGATTGGAGATATTGATCTCTATTATCCTTGTAAGCCACGTTCTCCTTGCATACTCTTCAAGGTAAATTGCAGCGCCTATACCAAGAGGTATTGAGATCATGGCAGTAAGTAGCATGAGCCAGATAGAGCCCCAGAGAGCTGATTTTATCCCTGCCTGCTCAGGAAAACGTGATGGAAAGCTGTTAAGGAATTTCAAGCTGAGCCAGCCTGAGCCTTTATCCCATGCATCCAACATGAGCACGGCCAGGAGCACAAGGGCAATTACTGTGGCTGCCATGCAGAGATATTTAAAGACCTCTCCTTTAATATACCTCATGAGTACACCTCCCTGTACCTCTCTTTTATCCACATGCTTGCAATGTTCATAAGTAGCGTCATGATAAAAAGTACCATTCCGACAGCGAATATGGTTTGATATTCTATACTGCCGTGGGGCGTATCTCCCAGGCTCACCTGGACTATGTAAGCGGTCATGGTCTGGATGCTCTCAAAGAAATTCAGCGTCATCTTGGGTGTAGCGCCTGCTGCAAGGGTTACAGCCATAGTCTCGCCTACTGCTCTTGATATGGCAAGTACAAAAGAGGCAAGGATGCCAGAGAGTGCAGCCGGGACTACAATCTTTGTGGATACCTCAAACCGGGTTGAACCTAAAGCATACGCACCTTCGCGCAGGCTTCGCGGCACCGAACGCATGGCATCCTCGCTTAAGCTTGAGACCATTGGCAGTATCATTATGCCTACTACAATGGAAGCAGATGCGGCGTTAAATATATTGGCATCAGGTATGAACTCACGAAGGAGCGGGGTTATGAAGCTTATAGCAAAATAACCATACACCACAGTAGGTATGCCGGCCAGGATCTCAAGCACAGGTTTCACTGTCTGGCGCACCTTTGCACTGGCATATTCGCTGAGGTATATGGCGCTGGCTATGCCTAAAGGAATAGCAATGATCGCAGCACCGACAGCAATCATGAGAGTGCCGTTTATCAGAGGAAGCACGCCGAAATGCTGGGGGCGGTACGTGGGTGCCCAGGTTGTGCCTGTGAGAAACTCAAGTATAGGGACTTCTTCAAAAAAGGATAAGGTCTCAAAAATGAGGACAAGCACGATCCCCATGGTGGTTAAAACAGAGACAAGAGCGCAGAGAAAGAGAGCTTTCTCGATGGCAAGTTCCCTGATTCTCTGTATCCGTAATCTATCCAACTTTATACTGTGAAAAAATTCAGAGAGATATGGTAAATGACCCCTCTGTATCCTCAGTCTATCCAACTTTATACCTCATAGAACTAACTGAACATTCTGCTTATATTTTTTACGTTTTTTATTCGAGCCGGTTCAATCCTTCCTCATACACCGAATCCGGCATCTTCACATAGCCAACCTGGGGCACAAGCTCCTTTCCCTCGGTGAGGTAGTATCTTACAAATTCTTTAACTTCGGGACGCTTCAGGGATTCTTTATTTGCATAAATGAACAGCGGTCTTGATAGTGGGTTATAGGTGCCGTCATTGATTGTCTGCTCAGATGGAAGAACTGGTCCTTTACCGTCATCTATTGCCACAAGTTTCATCTTGTCTGTGTTTTCAATATAGTACGCATAGCCAAAGTATCCAAGTGCATTCTTCTCTCCTGCAATAGCCCGAACGAGGATATTATCATCCGCACTTGCAGTGTAATCAGACCTGCTGGATTTCTCCTTGCCCACTATTGCCTCAGTGAAGTAATCAAAAGTACCTGAATCAGTATCTGCACCTACAAGGATTATCTTCTCATCGGGCCATTCGGAGCGCACGTCCTTCCATGTCTTCACCGTGCTGCCGGGCTCCCATATCTTCTTGAGCTCGTCTACTGTAAGATAATCCACCCATGTATTCCGGGGGTTTACCATCACAGAGAGTCCATCGAAGGCGACTTTGAATTCCTCATAGGTTATACCGTTCCTGGCACAGAGTTCTTTTTCAGAGTCCTTTATTGGTCTTGAGGCATCGCTTATATCCGTCTCTCCAGCACAGAACTTCTTAAAACCACCGCCTGTACCGCTGATACCTACGGTTACTTTAACATTGGGATAAAGTGTGGGCTTCGTGAACTCCTCTCCCACGGCTTCGCTTATGGGGAATACCGTGCTTGAGCCGTCTGCCTTAATGGTACCAGAAAGCTGGGAGGAGACAGTCGACTGCACAGTAGGCGCTGACGTAGGCTGTACTTCAGCAGACCTGTCCACGCATCCGGCTAAGAACACGCCTAACACGCCTGCAAGGATAAAAATTATAGCTATTTTAAATCTATTCATTTGGTTATCACCGGCAGAAGATTTATCACCTGATATTATATATCTTCTCACAAGAATCTATAGATTCTATAGAAAATCAGTAAAAAAACATAAAATATTATTAAAAAATAAATATTAAAATAAAGACTTATTGGAGGCATGTGACAATCGGTTCTGTATAACAGGTCATTCCATGAGGTCTCAAACCGCAGAATTCTCTGAGCTGTTCAAGGCTCTTCAGGGTATCCTCTTTACCGAGACCATCCGCCAATTAGATTTGAAACGCCAGAATTAGCGGATAGTCTCATCTTTGCCACAAAATTTATCCAGGAACTCCTCCGGTTCATAAAATTCAACAACTTCCGAAGACCTGTTTTTGAACTTACGGTCTCTGGTTATTATAGGTATCTCCATTGCAGAGGCAGATGAGAGTATCAAAGAATCAAAAGGCGTGAGCTTCTTCTCATAGAGATACGACCAGGCGATACCAAAATCAATAGATGTGGGCAGAAGTAAACCCAAATTTGGCATCATTTGTATTTCATCCAATCTTTTCTTCAATTCTTTCTCCGTCTCTTTTTCAGATTTCCCAGTTTCCAACCCTGTTTTTCGAATAACAACTGCAATTTCCATCAGAGTAATAACGCTGATATACCCTTCAAGCTCTCCGGATACAATCTTATCTAATAAGTCTTTTGATCCCTTCCACAATTTAGTCCCATTATTATGAACTTCCCTTCTCCATATATTGAAGAAGATATTCGTATCCAGAAAAACCTTCATAATTCTGCACTTTCTCTTATATCCCTTATTATCTCAACAGAGCTTTTTCTGGGAAACCAGTCCTCAAGGACACCTACCATTTCTTCTGTACTAAATT
Source organism: Candidatus Methanoperedens nitratireducens (assembly GCA_020724545.1). Taxonomy (GTDB): domain Archaea; phylum Halobacteriota; class Methanosarcinia; order Methanosarcinales; family Methanoperedenaceae; genus Methanoperedens; species Methanoperedens nitroreducens_B. The sequence continues at coordinate 15,610 of DYGR01000038.1, read as the reverse complement.
TTACCGCTTTTCTCTCCTCTTTTTTTATCATCTTGGGGAGGCTCTTGCTGGCGTCATCCAACCTTTGCAACAATTCAGGCATTTTAATCACAAATATAAAATGATTCCCATGATTTAACTCTTTTGCTTACTCCGAGCCCATTCCAATAATTCCTTTTTTCCTGATTGGTGCTTTCCATGATAATATCTCACTTTGCAGCAAAACCACCGCCTGTACCGCTGATACCTACTGTGACGTACCAGAGAGCTGGGAGGAGACAGTCTCAGCAGGTCTATCTATGCATCCGGCTAAGAACACGCCTGCAAGAATCAAAATTATAGTTATTTTAAATCGGTTCATCTTGGTTATCATCACAGATGATTCATCACCTGATATCATATATCTTCTCACAAGAATCTATAGATACTATAGAAAATCAGTAAAAATACACAAATATTATTCAAAACGAGTGTTAAAATAAAGGCTTATTGGAGGCATGTGATAGTCGGTTCTGTATAACAGGTTATTTCATGAGGTCTCAAACCGCAGAATTGTCTGATCTGTGCAAGGCTTTTCAGGGTATCCTCTTTACCTGAGTCTTTAAGTTCAAGGATCAAATTTCTTGCATCGGTCTTTCGGATATTTTTAAATACTTCCCTGAAATTTATCTTTCCAAGTCCCAGAGGAAGGTGGCGATCCCAAAACATTGATTCTTCTGGTTCCGTAATACCAAAGTTATCATGCAGATGGAACTGGTTTATGTATTCACCCAGTTCAAAATAATCATCCAGAGATATCCCACAGGCATTTGAAGTAATAAATGCATGACCGATGTCCAGATTTATCTTCAAATGCTCAGAACCTACCGCCTCGATTATATACAAAATTTCCCCAGGAAGCACGCCAATTTTATTTCTTCCAGCCCTGTCAAACAGGTTCTCTAAGAGAAGAGTGGCGCCATATTCCTCCGCAAGAGCAGATAGGCGAACTAAATTAATAATGTTCAGATTCAGGCATTTTCTTGAATCTCTCAGATTGCCCGGATGGATAACTATGTATCTTGCTTCTATTTTTGCTGCGATCTTGAGGACCTTTTCCATAACAGCAAAATTTCTCCTGTCATTCGTTGAGAAATCTACTCTTATTCTCTCGATTTCAGAGTCGCTGTGTGGAGCATGGATCGTAAATCCAACACCAAAAGCAGAAATAAGCTCTGTAGCTTTTAATAATAGCTCTTTCTCTTTTTTCTCTTTTAAAAAATTCTCATCCAGACACAGTTCAATAATCTCAATTTCACTGGCGTCGATTATTCCTCCAAATTCTCTTATTTTTAGGGAATTGATGCCTATTTTTGGACATTTTTCCATGGATTTAAATTAGAGTATATATTCTATATACTTTTTCCAAATAATCTCTATATACTATAGAAAATCAGTAAAATGTATGCGATTTTCATCACTTCTCTGGCGAGTACCTGACAGCCAGAACCCTTATCACTCCAAGCACCAGCAGCAGCACTGAAATGGAGAAAATAGTTTCATATCCAAATGACCTGGAATAAAGCCCGACCGTGATCTCTCGCATGACAATTAAAATCGTGACGTCGCTTATGTCGGTTAGCTTGATTCTTTCGTGTTTTGAGTAGTCGGCAAAGGTCTTGAAAAACTCTATTACAATAAAAAGCGTGAGAACGTTAGTAACTATTTTGTTAAAACCGCCCTCAAGTGAATCTATAGCCACAAAGCGTATATCAAGTAGAATCATCAGCATCCCTGCGATAAGTACGAGCAGCAATATATACAGGATGATGGTAACAATAGAGTCGGTAGCTTTTTTGAAAAATTTTGTGTGATCTATCACTTAAACACCATCCAGAGTGCAAGTACGAGAAGAAGTATTATCACAATGTAACCAGTTTGGTTACTGATGTAAAGCATATATGGTATTCTTCAGCTATTGCATGCATTGCTTTTGTTAAGGCATCTTGCGCATTTAGTCCTTTTGTGGTTAGTTCGTCTCTTTTTTCACAAATATGTATCAGAATGTCAAGTGTATTCATGATCTCAACTCTTCTTATTTGGCAGCAAACCCGCCACGCAGAAACAGATATAACTCTTTATCTTCTCTACCCATTTCCTGGAATTCCTCTTTGAGTGAGTGATGTTTTGCCCCACAGGATAACATTTTTTCTAAAATTTCCTTCGTCTCTTTCATTTTTATCACCGAATAAATCATCCGCTCTTAAAGTTATATAATTTACCACAATAATCTATATATACTAAATAAAATCAGTAAAATACATAAATATTATTCAAAATCAGTATTAAAATAAAACCGGAGGATAATGATATAATAGTGCTCGCCGAATCAGCGATGGCAAGCGCTGAGGGGCGCGTGATCGAACTTGAGAGCGCCACCCCGAGTGATAGGGCCTACATTCCGTACCCTTTGATTTTTCTATTTTATATCTCTCCTGACTGCGATTTTATTAATTGCTGAAATCAAAAAAATCACAGTTTCTTCGTCATATAAGGCCCTTCGCGCCCATACCCGAACTTCCTGTAATAATCCCGCACCCCGATACCGCTCATCACTGCTATCTTATCATATCCTGCAGAGCTTGATGTTTCTTCTGCCTGTGCAAGCAGTTCCTCACCGTACCCACGATGCTGCCACTGGGCATCGCCCGCACTGAGACCGGGAGGGACCATCGATCCATAAACATGCAGCTCGCGCACAAGAGCAGCGCCAGGAAGCTCCTGCCTGTGCAGCTTGTTCGGGAAACGCAGCCTTATAAACCCTATCAATACATCCTTTTCTGTATCCTCAAATGAGATGAAATGCTCTATTCCACCGCATGCCATGTACTCTTTCACTGTCATCTCAATGTTCTCAGGCTCAATTCCTGCGTGTCCGACCTCGCGGCACCTGATGCAGCGGCACCTTCTCCCCGTCTTCACAAGCCGCTCTTTTGCAAGCTGTCTTATATTGCTCTTCTTTACTCCGGCAAGCACCTGGTAGGCAGGGATATCGCGCTGTATCCTCTGCAAACGAACCCATTTTGGCAGTATGGATTTGATCTTTGCAAGCAATTCCACTGCCTCTTCCACCTCAAGGGGTGCATAATCCCCCTGCTCCCACATCCTGTGAAGCGCTGTTCCTTCCGTTACCAGTGTTGGATATATCTTGAGATAATCAGGCTTAAAGCGCTCATCCTCAAATAACGTCCTGAACATCCGAAGATCTGACTCAGGTGTTGAGCCCGGAAGCCCCGGCATCATGTGGAACCCCACTTTAAGGCCGCTATCGCGAAGTCTC
>DYGR01000038.1:0-12302 GCA_020724545.1 Candidatus Methanoperedens nitratireducens | reverse complement strand
TGCATCCGCGCTCGCCTTTACCGTATGACCGCGCTGCATCCCCGAAAGTACAGAATCACAGGTACTCTGCACCCCTATCTCTACCTTTGTCGCACCCAGATCGAGTATGGTATCAATATGCTTTTTCTCTGTCCAGTCCGGCCTTGTCTCTATTGTGATCCCCACGTTTCTTATACGTGAGTTCTCGTTAGCTGACTGGACATCCTCCATTGAGAGCATGCTTCTACCTTTTCTCCATTCCGTGCTGTAAAAATCGTTCATCGCTTCAATAGTGCGCTTCACGAACCACTCCTGATAGCACGGTTCTCTAGCCGTGAATGTCCCACCCATCACTATAAGTTCTGCCTTTTCGATCGGGTGTCCTATCTGTAGAAGCTGCCTTAAGCGGGATGATACCTGCTCATATGGATCAAAATTATTCTCAAACGCCCGCCTTGCCGCTGGCTCTGCTCCCATGTAACTCTGGGGTGAGTGGAATTTTGATTCCGGGCCTCCAGGGCAGGGGATACACAGCCCATGCGGGCATGGAGCAGGAGAGGTCATTGCAGCTATTACGGCCACACCTGATAATGTTCTGATCGGTTTTAGCTGGAGAAGTTCAATAACCTCCTGTTTCTCCTTCTCATCTGCGGCTGCAAGTATACTGGAGTTACCGGGCAGGGATGAGAGTCCAAAGCGTACGCTAACTTCCTTCTTGGCAGCGTTTAACTCCTGCTCGTTTGTTATTTTTCCAAGCAGTATTTGTTCTAACAGTTCCCTGCATGCGAAATCGGCTGTATTCATTTCGCTCTTATATCGTCATGCAGGGTAATTAAGGTTAGGGAAATGTAGAAGATAGTTACAATACTACCAGAATTTCCACCAGGGCTTCTCTCCAGGCATTCCTTTAGGCCCGCCCTTCAGGTATTTCTCTGGTTCTGACTCAAACGCTTTCTTACATCCGGGGGCGCAGAAATAATAGGTGTTCCCTTTATAATCAGTCTTGTACTGCGCCGTTTCCTCATCAACCGTCATTCCGCAAACAGGATCAATAGCCATATCTATATCCTCCAGTCAATATTAATCAACCTGAAATTTACCCAGAGCTTCTTAAGCTTTTCGCAAAATTCCTGCCAAATCCAACACATCTATCAAGCTCTTCTTTAGTAGGCTGCCATTTTATCTTAAGACCTTCCTGGATAATTGGTATTCTTGCTTTCTCAAAGCTTTGCTCTATGCATTTAATATTCTCCCCGCTCCAGCCGTATGATCCGAAGGCTGCTCCTACCTTGTTCTTAAATTTCAGACCCTTAAGATCCTCAAGTATTGGCTGGATAGTAGGCAGGAGACCATTGTTTAATGTCGGTGATCCGATAAGGATTCCTTTTGCTTTGAGCACCTCTGTCAGCACATCGTTCCTATCGCTGACCGCCATATTGAACAACTTGAACTTCACTCCCTCCTTTTCAAGGCCCTCACTTATTGCCTTTGCCATCTTCTCTGTAGCATTCCACATGGTATCGTAGATTACCAGAACTGAACCATCGTTTTTCCCGGATGCCCATTCATAGTACTTCTCCACGATCTGCATCGGGTCTTTTCTCCAGATTACCCCGTGGCTTGGAGCGATCATATCCACCGGAAGGTTCAATCCCCTGAGCTCATCGATCTTTCTTATGACCAGGTCGCTAAAAGGAGTCAGGATATTCGCATAGTATTTTATAGCCTCCTGGTAAACCTCTATCTGATCGGCCTCATCATTGAACCGCCCTGAGGACGCATAGTGCTGGCCAAAGGCATCATTCGGCATCAGGATATTCTTACCTGTAAGATATGTGAACATGCTGTCAGGCCAGTGAAGCATAGGAGCACTTACAAAAGCCAGGCTGTTCTCTCCAAGGCTGATGGTATCACCCGTGCCCACGACCTTAAAATTCCAGAGCCTGTGATGGTGCTTATAAACACTTTCCCTTCCCTTCTCTGAGACCACAACAGTGGCATCCGGGATGAATTTCATCAATTCAGTAAGCGCACCTGAGTGATCAACCTCTGCATGATTTGCCACTACATAATCTATATTTCTGATATCGGTTATTTCCTCTATGTTATCTATCAGCTCACTGGCATAAGGTCCCCAGACAGTATCCACTAAAGCTGTTTTCTCATCGACTATCAGATACGCATTGTACGTCGTGCCCCTGTGAGTTGAGTATTCATGACCGTGGAAATGCTTTATGTTCCAGTCCACGACTCCAACCCAGTAAACGCCTTCTTTTAATTCTACAACCATTGTATTACACTCCTGTATACTCCGAAATTCTGTAATCGTGTTTTAGTTTTAACCTATTTAATACTATTGAAAAATTAAGTTAAAATATATTAAATATGTATATCATATCTTAGATATATAGATATACTTAAATACATTGATAACATAAAAAGACCTGTCGGAGGAAACTGAATGAAACTTAGCAAACACAGTTTAATTCTCGCAACAATTGTACCGCTATTATTCGGAATAGTAATACTCTATAATTTCATAGCTGCAATAAATATATTGCAGCCGCTGGACAGGTCTACCACGCTGGTATATGATCAACTGGTAGTTATCGGTGTATTCTCTCTGCTGGCCTTTGCAGTATACTGGTGTGTAATGATGTACCTGATACACCTGCTTCAGCAGAATCTGCTTATACTGGATGCAAATCTTGATAAGGCTGCTGATATCGGTGCCAGACACCTGTCAGATTCAAAGAATCTGTTAAATCAAGTAATAAGTATCCTGAAAAAATACGAATCGAATCAGTAATAGGCCAAAAGCTTACACTGCACTTTTTTTTTCTCAGATCTCTTATTGCTCAACCAGTTTTCTAACCCTTTCCACTAAATCCTTTCTTCCAAAGGGCTTGGTGATATAGTCGTCTGCTTTAAGCACATGAAGCCCGAGCATTTTATCGATATCCTGGTTCCTTACCGTGAGCATAGCTACAGGCAAATCCTTGTACTTCTCCCTGATTCTTTTGAAGACCTCCCAGCCGTCCATTTCAGGCATCATTATATCCAGAAGTACGGCATCTGGCTTTTCTTCATCCAGCTTCTTCAGGCACTCACTGCCGCTGTAAGCAGTTATTACTTCAAAACCCTCTGTTTCAAGTACGAGTCTCACCAGATCCACGGTATCTGGCTCATCATCTACGATCATTATTTTCTTGGTCATATTATTAACCTCTTTATTTCTTTTTACCAGAACTCATCTTTTAGCCACCACCAGTACTTAAAAGAAACAGCAATGACAATAGCATTTCCAATTATAAGCAGAGTAAATAAAGCATCCTCCAGACTCTCTTCTTTAGCATAATGAATCGACCAGCCAGCAGGTATAGTTAGAATCAAAGCCAGAATAGCAACATAGTACAGCAGATAATATCTTGGAAGCCCCATCCCTTCACCCATTCTTGCGCTGAGGCGTATCAATACTATATAAAGGATAAGGAAGCCCAGGATGCCTGATAAGAATAAACTGAAATCGATTATCATCTCCACCTCCCTGTCATAACTCTATGCAATCTAAAACTGGCGCCTCCAAGGAGCACGCCTCCAAGAGCAAAAAATAAATTTCCAAAGATAAAAGAAGAATATAAATACTGGATTGAAGAGACAATATACAGAACAAGAGAGATTAGAAAAAGAGAGGGATAGGTTCTTCTTTTAAAACTGCGCTGATAAAAAAGCGCTATACCATAAGGTAAAAGAAGTAATGGGATCATTGAGATTGCCCACAGTAATATTAAAAAAAGATGACTCATGGCTTTTTACCACCGAACATATCCCTGAATATATCTGACGGAGGCCTTCTTGCCGTACCGACCAGTACGTTCTCGTATCCTTTTAGAGCAACCTTTACTTCTATTCCTTTATCTGTTATCTCAAACTCCCTTATTTCCTTATCATGATCAGAGCCGCGGGATTTTAAAACACTCAGGGCTTTTCTCATCTGTCCCTCCACTTCCACATGTCGAAGCAGTACGATGGTATCAACAGTACCGGATAGAGCTTCGAGGGTTAATCTGATAGTACCGAAAAGCTCCGGGATCTCACTGGTTATAAGCGTTGTAATACCCTGCGAAGAGAAATAATTTACAAGAGAATGAATGTAGTCCCTTCTTTTTACTGTATCTGGCAGGGATGTTTCCAGATTTTCAACACCATCTAAAAAGATTCTTTTAATATTATAATTATTTAAGGTATCCTTTATGAGCAAGGCATGTTCATTCGCGCTGAACAGTACCGGGGAGAAATACAGGAATTTGACCATGCCCTTTTTCTCAAGTTGTTCAAAGTCCCATCCAAAAGCCTTTGCATCTCTTATCAGTTTCTGAGGCCATTCTTCAAACGTAATGATTAAACCGGGTTCACCTTTACTTGCGCCTTCGTATATAAAATTCAGACCAAAGATTGTCTTTCCTGTACCCGGACCGCCTGAGAGCAGGATTACATTATCTCTTAACAGACCTCCTTTTAGCATCTTGTTCAGACCTTCCACACCCACGCTTACTCTATCCACTGACGCAGGTCTTTTGAACTCAGTCTCTGGAAGTAACCTCGGGAAAACCTCAACACCATCGCTGCTTAATCTATAGGTATGTCTTCCCGATATATACGTTCTTCCCCGCATCTTTATTACATTTAGATAGCGCTCACTTCTATCCCCTACTGCAACCTCGGAGATGTGCAGGATACTGTCTACCAGGTAGCTTAGCGGGTTATGTCTCAGGCTCTCCATAGTAAACTCACCCGTGAGAAGAACGAGCAGGTTCCAGCTTTTCATTCTGGTGAGGAGGTCAAAGAGAAAAAGGCGCTGTTTAAGTTCATTCTCTTGTGATTCTGCCAGCACAGTTACAGGATCGATAACAAGCCTGCCTGGTTTGTATATCCGTATTTTTTCTTCAATAAATTGTATAACTGCAGGTGCCCCTGATAGAATCAGTTCTTCCTCCATGTTAAATAACCTTATCTTCTTCATTTCGAGTAAAGAATGATCAAAAAAGGAGTAGCTGGATACAAAGCTCTCCATCATAGCAACAGGTTCTGAGATAGCTGAGATAAAAAGACACGTCTCACCCTCCCTGGCTGCATTGAACAGGGACTGCATAGCCAGTGTAGTTTTTCCCGCCCCTGCGGTACCGGCTACAAGAACAGTTGAAGGATAATTGAATCCTCCATTAAGAACTAAATCAAGACCTTTTATTCCAGTAGGTACTGTCTTCATTTATCCACCTCTATAAGACACATTTAAAACGCATGACTATTTATAGTTGATTCATCGGAATATATTTTTAACTTTAATCCCAGAGCCTCCATATATAAATACTCCTGGGCATACCCGCAGTATTTTCCAAAATATCTTCGAGCAAATTCAGCTATCTCATCTCTTTTCTTACTTTTCTTTGCACTCCCCCAGTTCTCACCATAGAACCTGTCCATGATCTGCTCAATATGCGTATCAACAGGAAAGGATTCAAGTTTTTCAAACGCAAAAAGCAGCACGCAATCTGCAATCTTGTTACCCACGCCGGCTATTTTTACAAGTTCCCTGCGCCCTTCCATGTAGGGCAGGCCTTTTATCCCGTACAGATCAAATTCGCGGTTTGCTATCATGGATGCAATGTTCAGGATACGCGGAGCGCGAAATCCCAGTTTGCATGATCTCAGATCACTGAGCTGGATCTCAGCGAGAACCTCGGGTGCGGGAAAGGAGTAATAGCCCTTCTCAATCTCCCTGCCAAAACGCTCGCACATGCACTTTATAGAATAGGTTATGTTCCTGATTGTGTTGTTGCTTGAGCAGATAAATGATACAAGGCACTCCCATGGGTCCTGGCGGATCAGGCGCAGCCCCCTGTATTTCTGGATCAATGAATCCATTAAACTATCTTTGTTGATATCTGAATATATTATCTCCATATCATCATCAAGTCTGAAATACTTCCAGATAAATTCCCTATCAAGGGATGAATCGATTAGGAGTTCAGTGCCTTCCTGCTTTGCCCGGATTACAGCTCCGTTTACAACGCCTGTCCACCAGTCGTTCTTTTCCCATCGAAAAACCTGGCCGCATGAGAGGGTATACCCAAGATTGAAATCGTCTGCATGGATACTGTACATGTTATATATGATGTCAACTACCTGCAATGAAATTTGCGGGAACACTACAGTTTTAAGATTGAAAATCAATAGAACCTCATGAACTTCCGGACAAAGCAGTTTCTCAGAAAAAGGTTCGGGGAGTACTACCAGACTTCAGGACTTATCCTGCCGCCTGATTTTACCAGGCGTGAGTGGGGTTTTATCTTCTTTGATGAACTGCCGAACGTGGTAATGCGCCGCCACAAATCCTTCTCCGTAGAAGGTGAGGCGCTTGAGTACATAAGGGTGATGGCACCAGCGCATGTATATCATTCGGCTGCATACTATCAATTCCCGGGGGCAGGTACCATGAAGGAGAAACTATGGCAGGGTGCTGATCTCATATTTGATCTCGATGCCGACCATCTGCCGATGAAGGCAAGGTCTTACGCAGAGATGCTATCCAATGTTAAAAGTGAGGCTGTAAAGCTTCTTGATTTTCTTCTTGAAGATTTTGGGTTCTCAGAGAATAATATCAGCATTGTCTTCTCAGGCGGGCGCGGGTATCATATCCATGTGCGCGATCCAAAGGTACTGATGCTTGAGGGCGCGGAACGAAGGGAAATTGTGGATTATGTTGGCGGAACTGGGTTTGACTATAATTCTGTATTAAATAAAAGAAAAAAGAAATTGATGATTCATGATGACCATGGAATAGTAAGACCCGAACGTACAACAGAATATGAAATGACCGACCTGCCAAGATGGGGTAGACGTGCTACCCAACGCTATATACGGGGAAATCTGTTGCTACCACAAGTTGAAATGCCAACCTGGGGTAAACGTGTTGCTGAACAGACTATCAAATTTTTAGACAAAATCAGATTATTAGAGTATAAGGAGGCTTTAGAAGAACTAAAGAAAATAGAGGGAATAACACCATACAAAGCAAAAAATATATTGAAAAGTCTACAATCTTTTGAATCATATGATAAACTTCGTAAGACTATTTTTAATGCAGGATTGGATCAAAATTCGAGTATGTGGAATGTTCAGCAAAGTATTACAAAGAATGTGGGTATCAAAGCAGTTGAAGGAGAAACCGATGAACCAGTTACCGCAGATACAAAGCGCCTCATCCGCATGTCATCGTCACTGCATGGCGGCTCCGGGATGCGGGTTGTTCCCCTCACGTCAACTGAGTTTGAGAAATTCGAGCCTCTGAACGACGCTGTGGTATTCAGTGAAAAGGAGATAAAAATAGAGATAATCCCGCCCCTTAAACCGCAGAATTCCCTCGTTGAAATAAAAGGAAAAAGTTTTAGGGTGGAAGAGGGTATCAATACACTACCCGAATATGCGGCAATATACCTCATGTGCCGCGGAGCAGCAGAATATGCCTGACCAGTCCCGTATAAACCTGGATAATATCCTTAAAATCGAGAGAGATGAGCGGAAAAAACTCGTTCCTCTGGAGTATGATTTCTATGATAGAGCTGCAATGCTTATACGCGAACTCGGAGAGGCAAAAAAGAACATTGAGGACATGGATAGTACAAAATACGAGATTATAGAAGCTGAATTTAAAAATGTAAAGAACGAAATAAAGAATATTATCGAGCAAAGGATAAAAAAAATCGTCAAAAAAGCCTCACTTCAGGCATCATCGAAGCAGAGAGAGATACAGGACCTTGATTTGATGACACAGGAGGAGCGGGAGTTCTATAACAAACTGCTTGAGCTGATGACAGAATACAGAAGCGAACTTCTCGATAAAATATTTATACTTAATAGAAAAGAGAGACAATCCATTACTAATACACAGCCAGCAGCCCTGGGAAATTCCATGGCGGACCAGCATGGTGCAGATCCTGAATCTGATCCACAGGAAGAGACACCACCTGCAAATAAGAAAAAAGAAATCTCTTTAGAAGGGAAAAAGGATATAAGTAAAGAATACATTGTAGTGCGTTTGCTAAAAGATATTCCCACATTTGTTGGAGCCGATGGACGCAATTACACTTTAGCAAAAGAGGATGTTGCTATCTTATCGGCCATGAATGCTAAAGCATTAATCAATCGCAATGCGGCTATCCAAATCTCAGTTAAAAGGTGATCACTATGAAAATGCCCAAAAAATCCAATATGTACTGTCCCTATTGTAAAACCCACTCCCTGCATGTAGTTGAGAGAGTTAAAAAGGGACAGGCCTCGACATTAACACGAATAACAAGACAGAAGTACAGACATACAGGTACAGGTAACTCAGGTAAATTCTCAAAAGTACCGGGTGGAGACAAACCCACAAAGCGCGTAAACCTCAGGTACAGATGTACGAGCTGTAAAAAAGCACACATCAGGCCATGCTTCAGAGCAGGCAAATTTGAACTTGTGGAGGCATAATGGAACCGAAAAGCAGGTTTTTAAAAGTCAAATGTACAGACTGTGAGAACGAGCAGGTAATCTTCGGATGTGCAAGCAGAACCGTAAGCTGCCTGGTATGCGGGAGAACTCTTGCTGAACCGACTGGCGGTAAGGCATTTGTTAAAACACAGATTATTGAGGTTCTTGAGTAATGGAAAGAAGTGGATGGCCTGAAGAAGATGAACTTGTCGTATGTACTGTTAAGAAGGTCACTGATTTTGGAGCCTTCGTTGAACTGGATGAATATGGTCATAAAGAAGGCTTAATCCATATCTCAGAGGTAGCTTCAGGCTGGGTCAAGTATATAAGGGACCATGTAAGGGAAGGACAGAAGATAGTATGTAAAGTACTCTACGTGGATACAGCCAAACATCATATCGACCTCTCGCTCAAGGATGTTAACGAGCACCAGCGGCGAGAAAAGATTCAGCAATGGAAGAACGAACAGAAAGCTGAGAAATGGATACAATACGTAGCCAAAGTCACAAAAACAGGTAATGAAGATCTGAACAGATTGGTCGATCTACTCTACGAGAGGCTCGGAAGCGTTTATTCAGCTTTTGAAAGAACAAGAATGAGCGGGATCTCAACTCTCACTGAGATTGGAATTAGTAAAGAAATTGCTGAGATGATTAAAAAGGTCGCAGAAGAGAACCTTAAGAAGCCGCAGGTAGAGATCGCAGGTTATGTTGATCTGACAAACACTCTGCCTGAGGGAATTGACCATATAAAAAATGCATTGAGAGCGGCCAGCGAGGTCAATGGTGAGGATATCAGTATCGATATATCGTATACTGGAGCACCGAGGTACAGGATACATGTCATCGCCCCGGATTATAAAAAAGCTGAGAGTATTCTCAGAAGATCAGCACAATCCGCTATTAAAGTTATAGAAAAAGAGGGTGGAACAGGTGAGTTCCACAGATATACTGAGCAAAATACCTGATCACGAAGTAAAGGCGGATATCTGCAGCTATTATGGTATCAAAGATAAGAAAATGTCCATCCTGTGGGAGATATACTCTAAAGGAAATTTGTCCTGTATGCAGGAGAGAGACAGAATATTCTCAACCCGCACGGTTCTCTCTTGAAGACAGATACGGAAAATACAGAAGGATAGCAAAGAAGAGGCAATTATGATAAAAACAACCATTCTACGAACTAAAAAACCAAGGCTTAAGGACCCCATACTTATTGAGGGGCTGCCTGGAGTAGGCCATGTCGGAAAACTGGTTGCCGAGCACATGGTCGAGGAACTCGGCGCAAAGAAGATAATAGAGATATACTCTCCGCATTTTCCCCCGCAGGTCATAGTAGAAAGCGACGGTACGATCAAGCTTGTCAGGAATGAGATATATGCATATAAATCAAAAGGCAAACATGATCTTTTGATACTGGTAGGTGATCATCAGAGCACTACAAACGAGGGACACTATGAGTTATGCAGTATATTCCTTGATATTGCAGAGGAATTCAATGTTAAGAGAATGTATGCACTCGGTGGGTACGGCGTAGGGCAGCTTGTTGAGATTGAAACTGTTCTGGGCGCAGCGAACAATATAGAACTCGTAAAGGAGCTTCAGGAATATGGTGTGGAGTTCAGGGCAAATGAGCCTGGCGGAGGTATCGTTGGTGCTTCAGGGTTGCTTCTTGGTCTTGGCGGACTTCGCGGAATCGATGTTGCCTGTCTTATGGGAGTGACCTCAGGGTATCTTGTTGATCCAAAGAGTGCCCAGTCTGTACTGAAAGTGCTCTGCAAGATACTTGAAATCGATGTTGATATGCAGGCACTGGAAGAGAGGGCATCCGAGATGGAGAAGATCGTTGCAAAACTCAGGGAAATGGAAGAGGGAAAGACACCGATCTCATCAGAGGAGGACCTGAGGTATATAGGGTGATACAATCCCAACCGGATCCAGGTGCATCCTCTGCAGCAGTGAATCCGTTTTACCTCTTTTAGTAAAACAAACCAGAACAACAGGAGATCGCACGTTCATGCGCTGTTCTGTGTGCGATCTTATCTTTGTCCCTGATAGATACCATCTTCTACCCGGTGATGAGATAGCCCGTTACAGACTCCATGATAACACGCTTTTGAATGAAGGGTATGTCAGGATGTTCCTGGAAAAGATATCCCTGATCCATCAGTATTGTCCCGGTATTAATTCCGTTCTGGACTACGGCTGCGGTCCAGAGCCTGTATTGGCAAAGTTAATGAAAAGGAATGGATTTAATTGCGATGGCTATGATCCGTATTTCTATCCAGTGATTCCAGGAGGCTCTTATGATCTTGTGATCTCAACAGAGGTATTCGAGCATCTAAGGGATATCAGGAAGGAGTTATACAGCATTCGCTCACTTCTAAACCCTGAGGGCTTTCTTGCTGTTATGACCTCATTCCACGATACTATCAGGGATTTTGAAAAGTGGTGGTATATAAGCGACCCAACACATATCTGCTTTTTTAGTATGCGCACCTTTGACTGGATATCAGAGCAATTCGGGTTTAGGATCGTCCATACTGATAGAAAAAATTTCATAATTCTGCAGATGGAATTGCAAAACATTTATCATGATTGCAAATAACAGGTAGGGCCATGAAGCTTTTTGTTCCCTCTCCCGGGCATATCAGCAGCCTTAAGACATTATTGACAGCCAGGGATAGGATATACTCCATATTCATGGCCGGTTCTCCTGATTATGTCGGCACTGGCAGAAGTAATCTTGCATCCCCGCAGCTTGAGGATATCGCTGCGCAGACCGAATATGCACATAAGCACGGGGTCAGGATGGAGATGGTGTTGAACTCAAGCTGTATGGGGGGACGTCAGCTTACACCTGAGGGCTTTCGGATCAACCACTGGTATATCGAGAGACTGGTTGATATAGGGGTTGATTCGATCGTCGTTGCTGACCCTTATCTTGTGGAGACCATTGCAAGGGATTTTGATATCGATGTTGTGGTCTCTGTCCTTGCCTTTGTTGATTCGCCGCAGAAGGCAGAGTTCTATGAGAACCTGGGCGCAAGTTCTATTGTTATCGATTCAAATGTAAACCGGCATTTTGATGTGCTTCATGCTATCCGGGATTCGGTGGATTGCGAATTAAAACTCCTGGTAAATGAGGGGTGTCTGTACCGCTGTCCTTTCAGGTATGCCCATTTTAACTTTTTCTCGCACGCTTTCGGGCCTGAGCCCAGACCAAACGTGCTGGATGACTACTATTACTACAAATGCCTGGAACTCAGGATTGTCAATCCCGAACTCATCATCAAATCGCCGTGGATAAGACCTGAGGATATCAGGCAGTACAGGGATATCACTGATGTTTACAAGATAGGAGGCAGGACCCATTTTGTGGACTGGATCCTGAACTGCACAAACGCATACCACAATGAAAGTTATGAGGGAAACCTCATGGACCTGCTTGACTGCCCCAAGGATCTGAAAGATCTGTTCTATATACCAAATAAGAGCCTGGACGGCGTCATAGAGCAGTGGAAGAGCTGCAAAAAGGTATGCAAGAGGTGCGGCTATTGCAAGGTTCTTACAAAAAAGGCCACGCAGGTTTATATAAAAGGAGGAACTGAATCTGAGACCCTTGCTCCATGGGAAACTCTAGCGGTGAGAACGTCAATCACCCCTCCCTTTCGGAAGGGGCATGTTCCGTGAGGAACATGGGCAACTGGTTGACAAGGAGGCATAAGAAAAAATGCAGAAGTTAGAAGAAAGAAATACATACACACCTACGGATATTCCGCACGTTCGTAGCAA
>DYGR01000037.1 GCA_020724545.1 Candidatus Methanoperedens nitratireducens | reverse complement strand
TTCATCTGCGGTTAATGGTTGATATTGTCTCAGTATGGAATTAGCGGATGGTCTCGGTGTGCCTATATCACTGATGCTGCCTCTGTGGTAGACATTATGGCATGTGTTTTCACGCGAAGGGGGTCGATAACCTCATTCACCAGCATATCCACAGGTTTGCCCTCGTTTACATCAAGACCAGAATTCTTATTCCCCTGCTCATGCTGTCTTCTAAGCTCAGCAAGAGCGAGATTAAAGATTTATCCTCTTCCTGATCATAAAAATGATCAGCAATATGAAAATCAAAACCGGCGCCTCAAAGCCTGGTGTCTTTTCAGATGTTTGAGGTGTTTCTTTCACTTCCCCTTTAACTGAGAGACTGCTCTCTGCCCTGGTCAATTCATCATCTGCGTATCCGGCATACTCCAGGGCAACAGAATACTCCTTCTTCCAGAATGACGCAAGTGCCTGATTGTTATTATAATTGTTTGCGTTTGCAAGATGATTCTCGGCCTCTGAGGTATCTATACCCTGCGCTGTTGCTTCTTTAATCCGGTCAGATAACGATCTTGATCTCTCATCAACCTCAACTATTTTATTCAATACATCTGAGAATGAGCCTTTAATTCGGATTGTATCTCCGATATGTAATTTCTCAGGCGACCATGTAGGAACTATACGGTCATACTGGAACAATTTTCTAAATGGTTCTGGCTCTACTGATATTAATTCAACCGACTTTGGGAGAAAGACCTGTCCCCTGATATCAGCATCTTCTGGAACCGATACCTCAGTGCTCTTTCCAGACACAATAGCCTGTGGTGCTTCAACGGGAATATCGATAGAATAATCTGAGTTTTGCTTTACAGCCCAGCCTTCCACTATAAGACTGAAGCGTCCATTCCATTTTTCCCCGGCTTTGATAGGTTTATTAAAATTAATAGTTACTTTTATTCCCCCTGGAACAACCTGCTGCTCGATTACCTGCCCTGTAGCTGGAATACTTATAAATTGGTCATCTATTATATCTACCTTTGATCCTGGAACAACAAACGAAAAACCATCAAGAGATAAAGAGTTACTGTTCTCTATCTCAGCCTGTATAACCGCTTCAACAAGCCCATCATCACGTAACGTTATATTCAATACCCATTTGTTAAGTGATACCTCACCAGCAGAGGCCGGGTATATGGTCAGCAGTATTATAAGAGAATAGATGAAAAATTTTTTTGCAAGCATTTGATCACAACGAGCATAAAAAACATTCATAATTAATATTCTTTGCGTTATGCTGTCGATAATCATTAAGTAATCATTAAGTACTTTCTATCCCATAGAACCGAATATGTTCCCGATCACACGCATGCGAAGATTGCGCACATCCAGGTTCCAGCCGCTTGTCCGCGAGACAGGGCTTGATGTTAAAGATCTTATCTGTCCTGTCTTTGTAGATGAGACCATAAGAGAACCTGTTGAGATAAATTCCATGCCAGGTTACTTCCGTTTCCCGCTTGATATGGTTGCAGATGAAGCAGTATGCATCTCTGAGCTTGGAATCCCGGCGCTCATCCTGTTTGGAATACCGCAGGAGAAAGATGAGGCAGGTAGACATGCCCACGGGGATGACGATATCATTCAGAAAGCTGTACGCGCCATAAAGAGGGAGGCCGATGAGCCGATTATTATAACCGATCTGTGTCTTTGCGAGTACACATCCCACGGCCACTGCGGGGTTGTGGGCAGCACGCATGAGATCCTGAACGACCCGACACTTGAGATACTTGGAAAGACCGCGGTAAGCCACGCCAGGGCAGGCGCAGATATCGTTGCACCTTCAGGGATGATGGATGGCATGGTTGGGGCTATACGCCGTGCACTTGATGATAATGATTTCAGGGATATGCCCATAATGTCCTATGCTGCAAAATATTGCTCTGCGTTCTATGGCCCATTCAGGGAAGCTGCAGGCTCAGGTTATTCCTTTGGTGACCGCTCATCATACCAGATGGACCCGGGAAACTCGGATGAAGCGATACGTGAGGTCGCATTAGATATAGAAGAGGGGGCGGATATTATCATGATCAAACCTGCGCTGCCTTATCTGGATATCATCTACCGCGTGAAAAAGAAATTCAAAATGCCGACCGCTGCCTATCATGTAAGCGGTGAGTACGCCATGATAAAAGCTGCAGCACGGAATGGATGGATTGATGAGCGCAGGGTAGTGTATGAATCATTGCTTTCAATAAAGCGTGCAGGTGCAGATATGGTTCTTACATACTTTGCAAAGGACATGGCTAAAATAAATTTATGAGTATCTGTGAATAATGCCAAATTATAACGCACATAGAACCTTCAATTACGCGGTTTTTATAGCAATTACGGTCTTACTCTATATCCTGAGCGGATCCACGTTATCTGCCATTAACCTGAAACACTTCCTTGCGCTGGGCGCAGGTTATTATATAGGTACGGATTTCATAACACCTGATCTGGATATTAAAAGCAAGGTGATAAAAAGGTGGGGGATGCTAAAGGTTATATGGTTACCGTATATGTGGCTATTTAAACACGGGCAGAGTTCCCACAATATCGTGTACGGGGGAGTTGTAAGGATACTGTATATCGGTATTATTGTTCTCGGTGTGTATTACCTCATATTCAGATCGCTTCCACCTGATACAATAATTTCATCTGTTTACATAATTATTTTTCTTATTGGAATAATAATAGCTAACGCGCTGCATGTGGTACTGGATACCCTGTTCTGATCATCTCTTGTCGGGAGCTTTCTTGCCCCTCTGAACCCGCTTTTGTAATAATCTAAATTTTTTCCAGTTCAGTCGGCAACTTTATATAACTCAAAAGCTAAACTACCAGTCAGTATCAGCATAATAAATTAATGCGAAGTGAATAAAAATGGATAAGGATAGAAAAACTAATGGATCTGGTTATCCGCAAACCTTTGTCTGCACTTTCTGCAAGCAGGAGTTTGCGTCAATGAACTGTATATTTAATCATATGAGCGAGATGCACTACTCCGCTCAGGATAAACTTTCCCGTTATATCAGATAATACCATGACGAAGGTTTATAACTGTATCTAGCGGATGGTCGGAGAACCGATAGTTTAAAGTAGTAGATAGTATAAAAGAGTACAATTCTGTTAGCCGTAGGAGATATTTAATCGAATACTACGGGAGGAATCTTAGTGGAACACGAAAAAATATTAGATGCTGTAAAACAGGCTTTGGAAAAATCGCCACAGCGTAAATTCTCAGAGAGTATCGATCTAGCAATAAACCTTAAAAATCTTGATATGAACCAGCCGCAGAACAGGATGGATGAAGAGATTATCCTGCCGAACGGCCCTGGAAAAACGATAAAGATTGCGGTATTCGCTAGAGGTGAAACTGCCCAGAGGGCAAAAGGTGCAGGAGCTGATTATGTCTTCGACCCGGAGGAGATCAGTGTCCTTGGGGAAGATAAAGCAAGAGCAAAATCGCTTGCTGATGAAGTCAATTTCTTTGTAGCTGAATCTGCACTCATGCCTGCAATCGGTAAAACCCTTGGTCAGGTACTTGGGCCGAGGGGAAAAATGCCCATTCCCCTGACACCGGATAAGGATATTGTTCAGCTAATCAATAGATCCAGGAATGCCATAAAAGTGAGATCCAAGGATAAGATGACATTCCATATCCCGGTTGGAAGAAAGGATATGGATCCTGTGAAAATATCAGAGAATATTGAGGCGATAGTAAACCGTATCGAACACAGGTACGAACGCGGTCTGTATAACGTAAGATCAGTGTATGTCAAGACTACCATGGGGCCATCGGTTAAGGTGATTTAAATGGCAGCAGAGACTAAACATCACAGTACTCACATCCCTCAATGGAAAAAGGATGAGATCGAGAATATAAAGAAATTGATATCAGCCCATTCCGCAGTAGGCATTGTTGGAGTTCATGGAATCCCATCAAGCCAGCTTCAATTAATGCGCAAAAATCTGCGCGGTCTGGCAGATGTTAAGGTATGCAGGAATAACCTTATCTACCGCGCACTTGAAACATCATCTGATGATGTCAAACAGATGAATAAGTATGTAGAAGACCAGACCGCTTTATTATTCAGTAACGAGGATCCCTTTAAACTATATAGGATTTTAGACAGGGGCAAAGCATCCGCACCTATAAAAGCCGGGGGAATAGCACCCAGGGATATTGTTGTCCAGAAAGGTCCTACCTCTTTTCCACCGGGGCCAATAGTAGGAGAATTGCAAAGCTCGGGGATCCCGGCAGGTATAGAAGGCGGAAAAGTCGTAATCAGAGAGACAAGGACCGTAGCTAAAAAAGGTGATGTGGTCAATGCTAAACTCGCATCAATCCTTGCCCGCCTTGAGATTCAACCAGTAGAACTGGGGCTTGATCTTCGGGCAATCTATGAAAAAGGCATAATATATGAATCTGAGATACTGGCGGTTGATGAAACTAAATACATTGGCGATATAACCCAGGCGGTTCAGAGGGCATTTAATTTATCTATTAATGCGGTATATCCGGCAAAAGCCACAATCGGCACCCTGCTTGCAAAAGCAGCATCGGAATCAAGAAATCTCGCTATAAATGCTGAGATAATAATGCCCGACTTTATAGGAGAATTACTTGCAAAAGCGAATACTCAGATGCTATCCCTTGCCCAGGTTGCATCACAGAAAGATGCAAATGCTATTAGTAATAAGTTAAGGGAGATGCTCCTGGCTTCACCAAAAGAAGAAAAGGAACCTGAAGTTGTGGCGGCAAAAGAAGAGAAGAAGGAAGAACATAAGAAAAAAGAAGAAGATGAAACAGCTATTGCAGCGGGCCTTGGTTCGCTGTTTGATTAAGTTTAATAAAAGGTGATCAAAATGGAATATGTATATGCAGCGCTGCTGTTACACAGCGCAGGAAAGAAAGTTACAGAAGAAGGAATTGCTGATGTGATTAAGGCAGCAGGTCTGGAAGTTGATGTGGTAAGAGCAAAAGCCCTTGTTTCAGCTCTTGAAGGTGTCAATATCGAAGAGGCAATCTCAAAGGCTGCATTTGCAGCTCCAGCTCCGACTGCAGCACCTGCGGCTCCTGCCAAGGTAGAAGAGGCACCGAAGGAGGAGAAGAAGGAAGGAGAAGAGAAAGAAAAAGCTGAAGAGAGCGGAATGGAAGGACTCGGCGCATTATTCGGCTGAGAACCAGCATTCCTCTTCTTTTTTTATATTCCTATTTTGATATTAATATCGAAACAACCTGTATAAAAATTAAAATTTAAAAAAGCTCCTTAAGATTAAATTTATATGGACCCAGCGTGCCTCCGTAGTTCCCTGCACTTATCTTCTTAATACCAGGTACTTTCACAGCAGCCTCTATCCCTGCTCTCATGGATTTGCTGATAGCCTCTGTACTCAGGCCGTTAATTACTATCTCGTATATGGCATTCACATCAGCCGGGACGTTAGTATCCTTTATTCTGTCCTTAATTGAGGGGCTGTATTTCTCGTTGGTGGTTGCCTTCATGAATTTTGCATAATTTATAGAACCCACCTTTGAGCCGCTTGCAACTATGCCGCCGGGGAAAGGAGTTATCGTTCCCTCAATCTGGGCTATCGCATCCACAGCATTCTCAGCCGCAGCCAGAGCCGCCATCTGGTTATCAGCCATTATAAAGAAATTCCCGCCTGCTATGCCGTCCTGCGCCCCTATACTGTGCTCGGCAATGAAATCGCCCTGCATCATGGGTATCCTGTACGCCTTTCTTCCACCTATACTGGCCTCTGATTCGAACCCATCGCCAAAGAACTTGAGTTTAAACCCTGTATCGAATTGTTTTTCGGCATTTGGGAGGCCGTTCCACATCGCAGCCGTTGGCGCTGTCAGGACGCATTGTCCAAGGCGTTTTAGGAGCTGCTCCTCCAGGGCTTTGAAACCAAACGTGCATATCTGTATATATGCGCCCGGCCTTCCATCAGGCGTCTCATCCCCATTGATGATTTTCTCTATACCTGCCTCTGCTGGACACATTATAACAGACGTCCCGAATCCTGTTGCCTCCTGGGCAGCTACTAATGCCCATTTCTTGGTCGCCCCTGTAATCAGTACACGTGCAATCTTTATTGGAAAAGCTTCCGCAAATGTATCTTCTATCTCTACTCCATTGAGTTCCATTGTATATCCCTCGCTTTGATGAACCTGGAAATACTCATCCTTTTTAGGTGGGCTCATCAAACCCGTTCTTTACTGTATTACCTAATATATGCTTCGAAATGTTTTGAAATAATAAAAAATAAAAAAAATACGTTTTTATTTTACCATTTCATCCATAGTGCGGCTTGCAAGCTCCTGCATTCGCACTGATGTTCTTCCGGCTCCGGAGAATTCATCATGGGCCATTATTGATGCAATCTCTTTGCCAAGTATGAAGATTGCGTGTTTATGTTCAGCTTTGCTGCGGTGCACATGTATAGGGCTTATTTGCAGGGAATAGTACTGCGAAAACTCTCCTTTCCCGTTTTGCTCAAAAAATTTCTTCATCTGCACCATCAGGGTGTGAAGCTGAATCAATTCTTCCTTGTGTATATAACCGCCTCCTAACTATGTGTTTTACTGTTTATTACGGGTACAGCAATGTCATTTGAGAGAAATCCAATACTAAAACCGTTTGCACGGAAGTTGATTTCCTACTTTATAAGCTTAAAGTTTACGATTTAATTTAAACGATTCTTCATTACAATCTTAAAATCTATATTCTATTATCTGACAGTAATTTTCTGCTGTGGGAGACGTGAGTACTCCTTGATATAGAAAGTATAGATTCCGGTATTATTAAATATATATTCAAATCTATCTTCCCTCCAGCGCAGATATCCTGTCCGGTTTGTCCATAGATCTTCATTACTAGTAACAGTAAGCGGAAAATCATAGCTATCATCATTTATCCATCTGACTTTGTCCCCAACATTTATAGTAAAATTAAGGATATTAAAATCAGAAGGCAGTTCAAGATAAGCAGTATCTTTAATTGCCCTGGCTTTGTGAAAACCTCGGTCGCTCTCTATCCAGACTATATACGTGACAGCCGCCTCAGGGACAGGCTCGGGTGTCGGCGCTGGTGTGGGCGCATCAGTAGGGGCAATTGTGGGCTCTATTGTGGCCGTTGTGACTGGTGTTGCTGTGGGTGCCGGCGTACCAACCGGCGACTGAACGCATCCCAGAAAGATAGCCGATAGAGTGATGATAAAAATTACTGGAATAAATTTAATATTTTTCATACCTTTACCGGGTTTAATAATAATATTGTTCATAAATAACCTTATCGATATTCTGTGATAATTGGGAAGAGATTTATTATTGATGCCCTATATCAGATCTTCATATGCATAACGATAAAAAAGAGATGAAGTGGATATACGAAGAGATCGTAAGCAGGATTCCACCTTTCTCTCTTCTTACATACAAATACAGCATCCTCTTGCAGTTATTTTTTCTCCTTATTCTCGGTATTACTCTTGGATTCATATTTAATCTCAAACCAATCTCCCTGTTATATGGTTCAACCGCAGTTCTTGTCGCAGTACTGTGGAGCCTGCTGATTCTGCAACTTGGGCCAACTCTTCGAAGATTCAGGGCGCCATTGAGTAAAGATGAGAATAGATTACTTGAGCGATACAAGGAAATACTGTTTCACAGGAATCATTATGAAATAATACCAGGGATTGCTATTTTTATTCTTTTTATGATATACCTTTTCTATTACGGATCGGATCTATTAAAAGAATGGCTTGGAGAGAACCCAAGCTATATACTATTGCTGTTTATCAGTCTTCTCATCTGGGATCTATGTTACCGGATGGGACTCGGGATATGGACCTCTATTCTTGCTCTATGGAGATCTGTTGAGCTTAATAGCATTGCAGAGGAAAGAACCGAACTTGAGCATACGCCCTACACAGAACTGAGATCCCTGCGAAGACTGGATATTAATAATGTTTTCTTCGGTATAATTTCGCTTCTTCTAATACCATTATTACAGCAGGATCAATTTCTTGTCGCAATAATAATCTTATTCACAGTTTTTATAATCTTGTCTTCGGTGGTTTCAGCCGATATTATTTCAAAGGTTCCCTGGCTGCCTCCGGATATATACAATCTTGTAAAAGAGGCCAGCTTTGCTTATGTAGGAACCTCCTTTCGAGGGATTCCTCATACAACCCCTGTAGTCTATGTCTTTGATGGACAGAGTGTCTTTTTTAATACCTCAAAAGAGGCAAAAAAATTGAAAATATTGCGTAAGAACAATAAAATTGCATTTCTGATCGATAAGCGGGATATGAGCAACATATATGAGAACAAAGCTGTTCTATTTACAGGTGAAGTAAAGATCTATGGACTGCTGGATATTCCTCTTTTGTTTAGCCAGATGCTGCAGGCGCGCAGGCTTTTCATGAGAAAATACCCTGAGTATACCAGAAGATATTCAATCTCCCAACTGCCCAGGGTCTGGCAGCTAACTCCGCTTATAGCAAGAATACTCATTGAAGTAAAACCTACCAAAATCATATACTGGAGAGGGGCAAAACAGATCAGTGTCCCGGTATGACCATGAGAATCCCTGATGAGATGCTGAATATATTATATGGAAATTATTTCGGATACATCTGCACAAGCGACAGAAAAGACCAGCCGCATGTTGCACCAGTGTTCTTCATATACGATGAGCAATCACAGAAAATATTCTTTATCAGCGATGATAAATCAAAGAAGATCAAGAACATATTAGAGAATCCGAACGTGAGTATAACCGTTGATATAAGGGATCCGCTGAATCCATTCAACAATGAGGGAGTCATGGTTCAGGGCACGGCCATTATAACAGAAAAAGAACCTATTTATTTCCTTCCTGAGGAAACGCTTCAGCTTTACCGTGATATCTATATGGAGTTTAAGAGTAAATACCAGTCAGTAATAGAGAATAAACCACTTGGAGAGAACGATGTTATTGTCCAGATCAACATCAGGAAAATGGTCTACTGGAGAGGGCCGCACTTTAAATCTGTGAGAATAAGCAGAGACGGTGAAATAATATAGGCTATGTATATCGATACTTATACTTCACGCTGTAAAATATTCAGGCAGATACCCCGCGGTTCAAACGTGCTTGAGATTGGCTGTGGATCAGGTAGACTTGCTAACATTTTATCACTAAAGAAAAACTGCCAGGTCTATTGTGTGGATAAAGATCCTGCAATGGCAGGCATTGCAAGGAATAAATGTGTGGAAGTGCTGAACATTGATATCGAAGAATCAAAGCTGCCTTATGAGGCTGGATTTTTCGATAGTATAATCCTTGGAAATGTCCTTGAACACATGAGAGAGCCCTCAAAGATACTGGACGATCTTAGTAGATATCTATCTCAGAGCGGTTTTTTAATATACTCAGTTCCGAACATTGTCAACTGGCATTCAAGGTTGACTATTTTTTCTGGAAGATTTGAATATGCTGATAGCGGTGTTTTTGATAAGACCCATCTGCGGTTCTATAACCTTAATTCTGCAAAGAAGATCGCCCATGATGCAGGGTACAGGGTTACCTGGCTCGATGTTACACCAAGCATCTATCTTTTCAAGGAGGATCTGAATTTCCTGTGGTATGGCCTGGCCACGCTCTGGAAAAATCTTTTTGCAGATGAATTCATTATCAAAGCCGTAAGGGCTAAGAGTACATTGGGTTAAAGCCTGATCGCAGTGCCATAGTTATCTGCTCAATAAATACCTCAGGCGGCTGAGCCCCTGTGAATGATGTGTCCTCGTTAATCACGATGAGAGGAGCGCTCATCACGCTGTATCTCTGCGCAAGATAGGGAAATTCGGTCATCTCAATAACATCAGATCGTATGAACTCGTTCTCTATAGCGAATTGATGCGCAAGCCGTGCTGCTCTGGGGCAGAAAGGACATGTGGGTGTTACAAATACCTGTATATGGATGGGCTTTGTTATTTCTGCCAGTTTCTTCTTGATATTGTCTGGTAAGGATGTGGTACCCTTTGATACATCCAGGATATCATCCACAAGAGCAGGAAACTCATAACCAGCAGGAATCCCGTAATACCTTATACCATAATCCGATTCCCCAACTATGGCAATTGCAGGTATTCTTTTGATATTGTATTTTTTCGCTTCTTCGTTATCTTTAACAAAATCATAGACTTTTGTTTTTAATCTGGGAGATAGAGTTCCTAATCCAAGTATTAGCTCGCGCGTCTCCTTGCAGAACATGCACTCATACTCCTGCGTGAAAACAATGAGTTCCACATCTCCTGTAAGCGCTTCAAACTTTTTCTTCAAGTGACTTCTCTCTGTATCAAGAACAGCCATACATATCACTCTATAGATTGAAGGAGCTTTTCTACTCTCTCAAAGACCGATCTCATCTCTTTTAATTCTACCAGAACCATGTAACTTAAATAAATGGATATAAGACCAAGAACAACTACCACTATTACAAGGGTGTATATCGGCCACTGTGATGCTGAGCCGAACATCCAGTCCATCATCTGCATAAACTTTTACTCCTATTTTACAATCTCTTTAATTTTACTCAATGACAGTATTAACTCAAAATTCTTTGCTTTATAAAATTTCTTCGTATAAGGCGGTTCTTCAAAATGCCTTATTTCACTCTCCACAAGACCTGCATTTTCAAGTTTTTTAAGGTGCAGGTATAGAAGCGGGCGAGAAATACCTGCTTCTTTAGCCAGTTCAGAGCCATAATGTTCACCTCTTGCAAGAACTCCCATGATGGTAAGGCTGTGCTCGTTGCCAAGTGCATTTAATATCGCTGCCAGGAGTTTCTTATCCACCTTTTCACCATATTACTAAAAGGTGCTGAACATATTTAAAATAAAAGGAAGTTTGGAATGTAAGTTTACTCAACTTCCATCATTTTTACAAACTCTCCATGCCAGTTATGGTACCACACAGCACCAGTGTTACTGTTGACGCTTAGCATTCCGTAGATTTTGTCGTCCTTTAGAACGTGTATTGTGTAGTAGCCATAGAATGCATCTGCTTCATCTGCTCTGGTTCCGGGCAGTGCTTTATCAAGATACCCCTGTGCACTCTCAAGTGCCTGTTCTTCGGTTACAGTACCCTGTGCAGGCACATTCCAGTTCATATGTCCGTACCTGGTGTTCCACATCATGTTCGGACCCATCTCAGGAGTTATTGCGCCTGTATATCTGTTGACCAGCAATTCGAACGCATGTATGCCAGTACTTTTCTCTTTGACCTCTGCATAGAAGTGGTTATCAAACTCCATGATCTCTGTAAGCTTCAAATCCTCATTTCCGGTTGAAGCAAGATACTGCTCTACAGCTTCCCCTGCCTTCTCAATGGTTATGGGGGTGGCGTTTGCCACATAGCCGCTGCCAGGAGTTCCATAGCCGCTGCAGTGTCCACTACCATTACCATAGCCGCCCATCATGCTCGGACCCATCATATCATGCCAGAGCCCTCTTCCATAGTCTCTCATCATGTTACCGTAGTTGTCACCGTAGTTGCCCATCATGCTGTTCCAGGGGCCGTCGTTTGTGGGTCTTGCTACAGCGTAACCTGCTCCAAGCACAGCAAGGATTACTGCTATTGCCACAATTGTTTTGATATCCATATTATTTTCACCTTCTATTGGTTATATCATATGTAAGTTTTTCTTACATATGATACTTGATGTTACTAATATATAAAGATTCCCAGCGTATATCATTTTAAAAATAATATGATAAAATTCAGTATTCGGATGGAAAGGGATGTTACATAGCAGCAAAAATCAGCCTGAAGTCTCCTGGTACAAAATTAAAATAAAAAATTTGAAATTAAAATAAAAAAATCAGGTAAACGCGGATGTATCTATCTCCAGGGAAATATCCGTGTTCAATTCATTGAACATTGAATCAACCTGAGCAAGGTCACTTTCGATCCAGGCTTCATCACTCTCAGCAATGCTGTTTGAAGGAACAGGTGCCTCTTTGGTAATCATTGTGGAGGGTTCAGCCGTCTCTTTAGTTTCTCTACCAACACAGCCTAAAACTGATGCAACAAGTAGAAGCAGCACCAGTATATAGATACCCCTCATGTTCATCCTTCCCTGTCCCATTGACCGCTCACGCCGAAATCATCCGTAGTGCGGTATGTTCCATTACCGTTCAGAACTGCAAAGCCCGTACCTGTGGCTGTCAGGTTGATGCCATTGCCTGATATCTTTATGTTGATATTATCGCCTTCAATTGTTGCCTGTCCGAATCCCTGGTATTTGACATCTCCATTTCCAAGAACCTCTCTCGTTCCTGTTCCATCGGTAGTAACATTTGCATTACCCGACACGATCAGGGTACCGTTTATCCCGGATAGTGTCATAGTTAGATTTCCTTCGAGTACTGCCCTGCCGTTGCCGTTAGCTTCAAGTGTTCCTGTACCGCTAACTATGGCTTTTTTACCTTTTCCTTCTAATTTTTTAGTATCTTCAAAAAGATCGCGCAGCTGCCTGCTGACATCATTCAGTTCCTTGAGGGTATTCTTCTGCAGAGAGTCAGATTCACTGATAAAGGCCTGAGCCTCCTGATTGGATGTTACCATTCCGCTGGAATCAAATCCTCTGTGGCTTGCATATAAGTTCAGGACTTTCTGATAGCTTTCTTTAGCTTCATCCACCTGATTATCGAATCTTGATGCATCCCTCTCAAGTTTAGCAGTATCTTTGCCCTGGTCTCTCAGTTGCTGGATTGTTTCATTAACTCCCGCTGAGACATTATCTGCCTTTTCAAGGAACATGCCGACTCTGTGATTGGCCAGTATCCCAAGGTAGTAGCGGGTCTCAAGTCTGATCCTGGTCCATATGTCTCTTAGCTCGCGTATAGATTCTTCGATCTCCTGCCGTGTGTCAGCCTGCTGTATATCTGTTCTTATATTCTCAAGCTGCGTTATGCGGGCATCTATATTCTTAGAAGCATTGAAAGGTATGGTTCCTGTATACCCCGGATCTTCTATCCTGGATTTTAGGGCTTGAAGATGAGCGATCATCTGGTCTATTGCTCTTTCAAGATATTCTTTGGTTCTGTCCTTCAGTTCAGCCCTTGATTTATCATTTTTTGTAGATTTGAATTTAAGTTTTGCTGCATTGTATCTTTCTTCTGCTTTATTGAATTTTTCTCTTGTGCTGTCGTATTTATCCTTCTGTATCTGATATTGTCTCTGCGCCTTTTCGTACTGTTCTCTGGGGTTATTCGCGCTTGCGATCCCTGAGAACAGGCTCAGTATAAACAACACAGCAATTAGCGATGTCAGTATATTGAGCCGGTGTCTGTTTTTCATTTTAGTTCCTCCTGTATCAATCGCTTAATGTATCATGCGATTGCTTGCCCGATACTAAAACCACTGAATAGATAAATATACTTTTATGTGGCTGAAAAATAAAGGTTTTTTAAACTTGATAATCCTTCACAAACCTTTATAAATGCCTTTTTAACTTTATAACAAACTATATATACAGTTTTTTAAGATTAATAGAGTATATGGTCAGGGTAATAGAGGGACTAATAATAATTCTAATAGCCAGCCTTACTGCTGGAGCACAGGCGGCAACTTTACACGGCACTATTTATGAATGGTCGGATTTTGAAAAACCTCTTAAGAATGCAATAGTCGAGGTGAACTCCACGCCTGTGCAGTATATGGTCGCGACTACAGGGATATACTCATTCAATCTTTCAACAGGGAACTATTTAATCAGGGCCAGATACTACCGAAATAATATCCTGGAATATACAACCGAAGAGGAGATCCGAATAGACAGGGAGGGTGTTTTTGTTCATGACCTTCTGCTCTTTCCGCCCACTGACACGGAGTACGAATACCTTAGAGACATAAACCTGATCGGTGATATAGATATAAAAAGCGAGGATGATCCAGATAACTATGTAATACCTGTACTGGTGATTTTACTTTTCTCTGCACTGGTTGTTCTTTATCGGGTTAAAAAGGGAAAGACAATACCTAAACCTGTTGCAGATGAAACCGTGGTACCCATGGCGCAGCCGCCTGAAGCTGTAACCAGAATTAAAGAGCTTCCTGAAGACCTTCGTGGCCTATACGATATAATACTGGGGATGGGCGGAAGAACGACTCAAAAAGAATTGAGAAAAAAGATGGCATACTCAGAGGCAAAGGTCAGTCTGATGTTAGATGACCTGGAAGAGAGGGGTCTAATAAAAAAAATAAAAAAAGGGCGCTCTAACATAATAATCACTCAAAATCAAAAGTAATTTTTTCAAGGACATATATCCGCCTCGTGAGGCTCTTATGTACTCTCTGTATATGGATCTCGACTACTTTAAAACCCGCTTCTTCTGCAATATCCTCAATCTTGCGCTCGGAAACAAAGACGGCGCGTTTTCCCTTTTTTAGAACGCGGTAGATCTCTTTCAGGGAACAGGTGAGCAGGTGCTCCAGGGATTCAGCTATGATTGCAGCCGACCTGCCATAGGGCGGATCTGTGACAACGGCATCTACACTCTCATCGCACAGCGACATACGGCATGCATCCTGGTACATAAGGGAGTAGTTGATTTTATAGAAGTCAAGATTCATTTTAGCCCCGAGCAGTAGCTTTCGCTGTATATCCCCGCCTATGGCATTTATGCCAATTAACCCGGCCTCGATGAGAATCCCGCCTGTCCCGCAGAAAGGGTCAAGCATGTATTCCTCTGGTTTTGATATGTTCACAAGCGCGCGTGCCAGCCTGGGCATCAGGACGCCGGGATAAAAAAACGGCCTGTAATGGGGTTTTCTGGCCTCAAACGCCCCCCGATCAACCGAACCTGCAATATACCCAAAAATGCTCTTATCCTCGGTTAGCAGGACTCTTAGCTTTATCTGAGGATTCCTCAAATCGGCATGGGCCCCTCTTCTATAGAAGATCTCACCTATGCGCCGCTCCATCAGTTCCGTGTTTACAGGAGAGTATTCCTTTATGCGCCTGACCCTGATACTGTACGTTCCCTCAGGCTCTATGTCGGCTTTACTCACAGTATCCAGTATATCCTCTTCACCTGCTCCGCCGATTCCTAGAACCACGATGATATTACGGGTCATCGAGAGTCTTTTTGATAGAACCTGAGCGATGTGTTTGATATCGTTCTTTAAATCCACGACAAGACATCCATCCAGCCTGAGGTAAATTTTAAAATCTGCGTTTATTGACTCAAGACACGCCAGAGCCTCGGCTGCAGGGATAGTGTCGTGCTCGCCTGAGAGTTCAAATGCCAGTAACATAACCTGTACTTATACTGCCATTCTCCCTTTTAATTCCCTGAGCATTTTGGCCATAACACCATGCCACATAAACTGCTCATCAAGATATCCTTTTGTTGTCCTCTTTGCATATACATCCTCATCCCAGGTTATACTCCTGTATTCTACGTTCTTCAGGATGAGCCCGTAGGCAGGAGACGGCCTGAGCCCCTCACTAAACTGTGCCGGATTAAGCATCCGCTCAAGCCATGATAAGTCCCGCTCCCCGCAGCCCACCATTCTCATTGCGGTTGCGATCTTCCGTACCATATGCCAGAGAAAATAGTTTGCCCTGATATCCATAATAATGAATTCCCTTTCCATTTTAATCTCTATTTTCTCTATCCTGCATATACTGGTTCGTTCCTTATCAGGTGTGGCAAAATTCAAGAAGTCATGTATCCCTTCTAAGATCTTTGAGGCACTCATAAGCGATGATATATCATATTCTCCATACATAATATACCTGTACTCCCGCATCAGGGCATCGCGGCGCGGGTCAAAATCAGAAGGTACATGTGCCCTGGCCCATGTCCATATTGCCCGTGGAAGCCTGCTGTTAACAGCCCCGGGTCTGGCCACTTCGGGATTTTCAGTATCAAACGCTATCACCTGGCCGAGCGCATGGACGCCCCTGTCAGTACGACCTGCGGCTGCATAATTCGCATCATGCGGATTACTGATTATGTTTAATTCGACAAGTGCCCTGAATAACTCACCCTCTATAGTTTTAACATCAGGCTGGATCTGAAAGCCGTGATAATCAGTGCCTATGTATGCAACTTTTAGAGCAATCCGCATGAGTTTAAATCGATAGGCGCATATATAAAATTTGAGTCGAAACCTTTTTATTGAACTACAAACATGAAGAAATGAAAAGTCTAACAGGCTTATATCCTTTGATCTATAACAGGAGGTAGAATTTATGGCAGGCCAAATGGGCGGACAGCCGATTATCATTTTAAAAAGAGGAACAGAAAGGACACGAGGAGAAGAGGCAAAACGAAGCAATATAATGGCTGCACGGGCTGTGGCTGAAGCAGTGCGAACCACTCTTGGCCCCAGGGGCATGGACAAGATGCTTACGGATCCGGCAGGACTGGTCACTATCACAAATGACGGGGCAACCATACTTGATGAGATGGCGATCAAACACCCGGCTGCAAAGATCGTAGCTGAGGTGGCAAAGACACAGGATGACGAGGTAGGAGACGGAACGACTACTGCAGCGGTTCTGACAGGGGAACTCCTGAAAGGCGCAGAAGTACTGATGGCGCAGGGAGTCCATCCTACCACGATTGTGAGCGGGTACACGCTTGCAGCACACAAATCAAAAGAGATCTTATCCAGGATTGCCATAGATTCAAGTGATGATCATCTGCGCAGAATAGCCCGGACAGCACTGACAGGAAAAGGTGTAGAATTCTCAAGAGAGAAGCTCTCGGATCTGGTTGTCACTGCCGTGAAATCGATAGTTAAAGAAGAAAACGGGAAAAAGACCGCAAACATAAAGGACATCTCTATCGAGAAACGCGGGGAAGGAAGTGTAGAAGACAGCGAGCTTATAGCAGGGATTATCCTGGATAAAACAAAAACCCACCAGAGCATGACTTCTAGGATAGAGAATGCAAAAATAGCCATACTGGCAACACCAATAGAAGTCAGGAAGGCAGAGACAAAATCAGAAATAGCCATAGAAGCACCTGGACAGACCCGTTTATTCCTGGAACAGGAGGAAAGACAGATACGTGAGGCTGTTGATAAGGTGATCAAAGGAGGTGCAAACGTGGTGTTCTGCCAGAAAGGGGTGGATGATCTTGCACGCTACTTCCTTGCCAGGGCAGGTATCTTTGTGACCCACAGGGTCAAGAAGAACGACCTGTTAAAATTATCAAGGGCTACAGGCGGAAAAATTATAACGAGCCTGGATGAGATCAGGCCTGAAGCTCTGGGATCTGCAGGACTTGTTGAAGAGAGAATGGTCGGTAACGGTGAGATGATATTCGTTACAGGATGCAAGAATCCGGATACCTATTCAATACTGCTGCGCGGAGGAACAGAACACGTTGTAACAAGCCTCGATAGGGCAATGCATGATGCCTTACGCGTTGTCGGGGTAACGATAGAAGATGGGAAAATCGTTGCAGGCGGAGGCTCGCCTGAAGTGGAACTGGCACTGCGCCTTCATGAGTATGCATCCACGCTGACCGGAAGAGAGCAGCTTGCAGTCAGCAAATTCGCTGATGCGCTTGAGATTATTCCGAAGACCCTTGCGGAAAATGCCGGACTTGATGCAATTGACATGCTTGCTGAGCTTAGAAGACAGCATGAGCAGGGGAATAAGAATTCTGGTCTTGATGTAAACGAGGGCAAACCTGTAGATATGCTGGTGAACGAGGTTATCGAACCACTTCGCGTAAAAACACAGGCCATAGCATCTGCCACAGAAGCAGCATCCGTGATACTGCGTATCGATGATGTGATGGCTTCAGCAAAAGATGAGCGCCCCAAGAAGAGGCCTGATCTAAGTGATTTAGAATAATTTATTTTTTTCAATTTTTAGCTTAATTGAAATGAAATAGGCACACCACAAGGCTTATTATCACAAAAAACCCACTTCAATATGGGGACGTTAAATTCGTGTTGATAGAGCACATGGGGGATTAGTGTTCTTCAGACTATAGTCTGAAAACACATGTGGACTAATGTTTCAGGATATAGCGATAATGTTGGCCGTGTAGCTGGTCGTGTATATCCTGCTTAGAATAATAATTCAAAATTCCTCCAGCAACACGCAATGCAACGATCTCAAAATGAGATAAAAAGGAGGTGAAATAGATGAATAAGAAAATAGTACCTCTATTACTTGCGCTGGCACTTGTAGCTATGATCGGGGTGCCGGAGGCTTTAGCGGTATCCCAGGTTACACCGATAAAAAAGATACAGGAGCCACAAATGATCACACCGATTCCAACACCGATGAAAAAGATACAGGAGCCACCAATGGTTACACCTACACCGACTCCAACACCTATAGTCACTCCAGTGAAAACACCAGTAATCACACCAATTGAAACACCGATGGTTACTCCAGTGGAAACACCAATAATAACTCCGACACCACCAACGCCTATCCCAGAGTTCCCTGCGCTGGTTCTTCCTATTGCAGCGATAATGGGTCTTATTGCGCTACTGCTCTACAGAAGAGAGAACAAGTAAGTTATAACAGAAGGGACAAATAGATAAACTGTCCCTTCTTTATTTTATTAAACACTGCTGCAGGCAAAAAACTACAATAATACCATATGGTGGGTCTTCCTACTCGGATAATTCAACGTAGTCAATTGCATGCTTTAACACCACTACAGGTTTATGGGATACAGTAATCACCAATTCGTATGTTGATACCGATTCCAACCTGCCTATAAGCTTAGTCCCGCTCCTAAGTGAAAGATTTACCTCTTTACCCAAAAAAGCACTCAGCATATCCTTTGTACCTTTAAATTCGGGATTTTGTTCTGGTTTATATGATTTCATAAGCGCCTCCTTTTTTAATTAATAAGGAAAGCCAATGAGATTAATTTATCTATTTGGAATATTATTTTGTAGAAACTTTTATCTTTAGTACCATTTTTATATGCAAAGCTGCCTCGGCAGGCGCGCCTTTCAGCAACACATAATGTAACCAGTGCCGATTGCCGCAAGCGCTAGTGAGAATTCTTGATGTGCTTCTCCATCTTCTTCCCATCAACCAGCACCCCGCATCTGGGACACGGCTGAAAGCCGTGCGCCTCTCTTAGATGCAGATCCATCATCACAGGCGACTCCAGAGCACCGCAAACCTCGCATTCTATATAAAAATGCCTTGTTCTTACATGCTCACCAAAGCTCTCGATCTCTATCAGGTCGGCGCATTTGGGACAGATCTTTTTGCTGTGGATCTCGAACAGGTGCCGCTCCATCTCATGAGCTAAAACAAAATCGCTACATACAGCGCACATGCTCATATCATGAGCCCGCATATGGTCTTTCAGGTAGTCAGGCCTTACCGGCTGTTCGCATACCCTGCAAGGCACATACGCATGGCTCTCTTTTAAATGCGAATATGCCTCATGCGCCCCTATCAATAACCCGCACTCCGGGCATATGCTCTTTCCGTGCTTTTCCACTATATGCTTCTCTACCTCTCTGAAATGCTCACCGCAAACAGCGCATCGCTTCATCCCGCTTGCCATGTGTTTTTCAGGCCTGCTATGGTATCTGGCGTTGTGTTCTTCAAGCCTGTAAGGATTAAATAGCTGGCCGCACTGCGGGCATATTACATATCCGTGGGACTTGATCATATGCTCTTCAAGGCTCAGGAAAGGAACAGATCCACCGCATTCGAAGCACCTGACATGATCCAGAAGAGTGTAGTTAGGCATAAGAATCTCTATAACTATATGTCAATATAAATAATGGGCATTGTCTGGTTGAAAAAAGAACCTTGACCTGCTATCTTTATATACCCTGCCACCAGTGTATTACCTATTGCTGAGTTAGCTATAAATACTATCACAGCTATCGTCAGGTTCCCCAATGAGAGGTGAAAATGCCAGAATACACATTGTTCCTAGGTTGTATCATACCGGCACGCTTCCCTTTTATGGAAAAATCAACACGACTTGTTCTATCACGGCTTGGCTGCATTCTGCACGATCCCGATGGTGCGACCTGCTGCCCTACAAAGAGCATCATAAAACCATTGGGTGATCTAACCTGGTATGTTACAGCAGCAAGAAACCTTGCAATAGCAGAGAGGGCAGGCCATGATCTGCTCATACCCTGCAACGGCTGCTACAGTACGCTCAAATCAGTGGATGTGGAACTCCGGACGAATCCGCATCTTCTGGACAAGGTGAACAGGATACTCTCATCTGCAGATTTAGAATACAAGGGAAATGTAAAAGTAAAGCATCTGGTTGAAGCACTGCATGATGATATAGGTATTCCGAAGATAAAGCAGCAGATCATCAAACCTTTTGACGGAGTGAGGATTGCAGCACACTGCGGCTGCCACATGCTCCGCCCCAGCTCTTCCATATTCTTTGATGATCCCAACAAACCTAAAAAATTCGATGCATTGATAGAAGCCCTTGGTGCAAAGAGCATAGAATACGAGACCAGGATGTTATGCTGCGGCGGGAACCTGAATACTGCTGATGAGCCTGATGAAGCCACAGCTTTAGCTCGAATGAAACTCCTTGAGGTCTCAAAAAAGGCCGATGCGATCTCACTTACATGCCCATCGTGTTTTATGCAGTATGACTCGCGCCAGTACCTGATGCAGAAAAGTGGAGAGAAATTGAATGTTCCCACTCTCTACTATCCTGAACTACTGGGTCTTGCCATGGGTTTTACACCCGCCCAGCTCGGGATGGAGATGCACAGGATAGATGCCGGCGAGTTCATGTCGAAGTGGAATGCTAAATATAACTATCTTAAGATGCTGCGGGAGCTGTTTGATCTGGGCTCGGTCCGCAGGTGCTACGAGTGCGGGGCATGTGTAAATGATTGCCCTGTAGTGAAGATAAACCCCCAGTTCAATCCGAACGAGATTATAGGCAGATTGCTTGCAGGCGAACTTGAGGCTGTAGTAGAATCCCACAACATATGGCGCTGTATTGACTGTTATACATGCTATGAGCTGTGCCCGCAGAAATTTGGCATGAACAGGATATTCGATAAACTCAAGCATATGGCTCTTGAGAGAGGAAAAGGACCGAGCGGCTACAGCGCCAGTATAGAGATGTTTAAAAACGGCGGGAGACTGGGTGAGCCTACATCTGTGAGAAAGAAACTGAAACTCCCTGAGCCTCCAAGGAGCGGGGCCGAGGAATTAAAAAAATTATTAAATCTAATAGAGAAGGGTGAAGAAAATGAAGTGTGATAGTCTGATGAATCCAGAGAAAATCAATCCATCCAGACGGGTTCATCAAAGAATACCATCCGGGTGTGCGATTTCTGGAATGATGAGTGAAGAGGGCAGGCGCATTGACGGCAGAGCGGTAATAAAATCCATCGCCTGCATGCATGATCGCTCAAACGGGCTTGGCGGAGGATTTGCAGCCTATGGTATTTATCCGCAGCGAAAAGACCAGTACGCTTTCCATATGATGTATGATAATGCAAAATCAAAAGAGATCACTGAGGAATTCTTTAAGGATGCCTTCAATGTGGACAGGGACGAACCCATTCCCATATACAGGGATAACGGTGTATCGAATCCCCCGATACTCTGGAGATACTTCCTTGAGATACCTGAGAACAAGCTTGATCTCCTCTCTGAGCGGGATTATGTCATGAAGACCGTCATGAGGATCAACTCTGATATAGAAGGGGCCTATGTTGCCTCAAGCGGCAAGAACATGGGTGCGTTCAAGGGTGTTGGTTATCCAGAAGATATCGGCAGGTTCTATAGATTAGAGGATTACAGTGCATACATCTGGACCGCCCACGGCAGGTTCCCCACGAACACCCCTGGCTGGTGGGGTGGCGCTCATCCGTTCACGCTCCTGGACTGGTCTGTGGTGCACAACGGCGAGATCTCATCATATGGAATAAATAAGCGCTATCTTGAGATGTTCGGGTACAGGCTTGAGCTCAGGACAGATACCGAGGTTATTGCCTATCTTTTTGATCTGCTTGTGAGAAGACATAAGCTTCCGATAGAAAAAGCTACTATGGCGCTTGCCTCATCGTTCTGGAAGGATATAGATCGCATGGAGCCTGAGCAAAAGAAAATAGCCACAGCCGTAAGGCAGGTGTATGGGAGCACACTTTTGAACGGTCCTTTCAGTATAATCCTCGGGCACAGCAACGGCATGATCGGCTTAAACGACAGGATCAAACTTCGTCCGATGACTGCAGCCCGCAAGGACGATATGCTCTACATGGCATCTGAGGAGTCGGCGATCAGGGTGATAGCCCCTGATCTTGATGAGGTATGGAGTCCGAGGGCAGGGACGGCTGTAGTAGGTCGGCTTTCGGAGGCAGAATAATGGAATCGCAGCTTCCGGCAGAATTCATCGTGAACATTGACCAGGAGAGATGCAGAAGATGTAAGCGCTGTGTGATAAACTGCAGCTTCGGCGCAATTGAATTCAAAGACAGGATCACGCCAGACCACAGGCTCTGCGTTGCATGCCACAGGTGTGCAACATTCTGCCCAGAGAGTGCTATCGCTATTACCGAGAACCCGCTTACCTACAAGTACGGCTACAACTGGACATCTGAGATCAGGAAGAATATCTTAAAGCAGGCCGAGAGCGGGGGCATCATACTTACAGGCATGGGCAACCCAAAACCCTATCCTGTTTACTGGGATCATATGCTGATAGATGCCTGCCAGGTGACCAACCCATCTATCGACCCTCTGCGTGAACCCATGGAATTGCGCACATACCTTGGAGCTAAACCCGAGGCTCTTGAGTTCTATAGAGAGTATGACAAAATCGATCTTAGAACCGAGATTGCACCCCAGGTAAGGCTGGATATACCTGTAGTGTTTGCAGCAATGTCATACGGTGCAATAAGCTTGAACGCGCACAGAGCCTTAGCCATGGCAGCCAGACGCATGGGAACCCTTATGAATACAGGTGAGGGCGGCCTGCATGAGGACCTCGTACCCTATACTGACAGGATAATCGTGCAGGTTGCATCAGGAAGGTTCGGAGTAACGAGTAGATACCTGAACAACAGCGCAGTAGTGGAGATCAAGATAGGACAGGGAGCAAAGCCGGGTATAGGCGGGCACCTGCCAGGTGAAAAGGTAGGTGAGGATATCTCAAAGACCCGCATGATCCCCGTGGGCACGGATGCACTATCCCCTGCCCCGCATCACGATATATACTCTATAGAGGATCTCTCACAGTTGATCTATGCTATAAAAGAGACAACCGACTACAAGAAACCTGTATCTGTAAAAATAGCTGCAGTGCACAATGTAGCTGCCATAGCAAGCGGGATAGTGCGGGCTGGAGCTGATATAGTGATGATAGATGGCTTCCGCGGAGGGACAGGTGCAGCGCCTATGATCGTGAGAGACCATGTGGGGATTCCCATCGAACTTGCACTTGCAGCAGTGGATGACCGGCTGAGGCAGGAAGGTATTCGCAACAGGGCATCCATCCTTGTCGGAGGCAGCATCAGGCAGAGCGCGGATGTCGTGAAGGCCATAGCATTGGGGGCTGATGCCTGCGTCATAGGCACGGCTTCGCTTATAGCCATGGGATGCAGGGTATGCCAGAAATGCTATACAGGGAACTGCGCATGGGGTATCGCAACGCAAAAACCTGAGCTTGTGCGCCGCTTGAATCCTGAAATCGCCGCAGATAGATTATGCAATCTTCTCTCTGCATGGGGGCATGAGATCCAGGAAGTGCTGGGTTCACTTGGCATTAATGCTATAGAATCATTAAGAGGAAGTCGGGAGCGCCTGCGCGGTGTAGGGCTTCCTCAGGAGACGCTTGACATCCTGGGAATAAAGCATGCCGGGATAGGACAGTGATACTTATGAGCAGTTTCTATGAAAAAGAACCGCAGATAAACGCAGATGAACGCAGATTTGTTCATCGGGTATATCTGCGATTAATTAAGCGTATTACACCGCAAAGGACGCAAAGAGCACAAAGCATAGCCACAGTGAAATGGTATAAGAAAAGACTGCCACAGCGACAAATAACACGGATCACACGGATCGGACGGATTTTCACAGATACTCTTAATTCGTGTGAATACATATCATTCATGAAATCCATGTTCTATCATTCCACTAACAGGCTATCTGCGTTTATCTGCGTTCATCTGCGGCTAATATTTCAAAAATTGAGCAAGACGGATGCGTTTAATATCAAGGGACGTGACGCTTTATGAGAATTGATGCAAAGGGCATGCATTATCGGCAGTTAAACAAAATGATCCGCGATGCTGTAGCATCTGGTGAAAAAGAGTTTGAACTTGATGACATAGGCGGGCAGAGGTATATCGGCGGTGGATTAAACGAAAACGTAAAAATCACCATCAACGGTACGCCGGGAAATGACCTCGGGGCATTCATGAACGGACCCAGGGTCATTGTTAATGCAAATGCGCAGGATGGTATTGCGAACACCATGAATTCAGGTGAGATAATCATCCACGGCAGCGTGGGCGATATCATAGGCTACGGTATGCGCGGAGGGAAATTATACATCAAGGGTGATGCAGGCTACCGTGTGGGAATCCATATGAAGGAATATAAAAAGCAGGTTCCCGTAATCATAGCAGGCGGCACTGCAGGCGACTTTTTTGGGGAATATATGGCGGGCGGAATAATGATACTGCTTGGCATGAATGGGAAGAGCCCGCTTGTGGGTGATTATGTTGGTACAGGTATGCATGGCGGAGTCATATATATCCGCGGAAAAGTCGACCCGTACCATCTTGGAAAAGAAGTGAGCTGTCTTGAAGCGAATGAAGAGGATATGAAGATAATAGGGTCTTATCTTAAGGAGTACTGTGAGCATTTCGGGTTTGATCTCAATGAAGTGATGAGCAAGAGCTTTATAAAATTGCTTCCGCTGTCGCACAGGCCATATGGGAATCTGTATGTGTACTAGAGTCTTTTTATTTATTTAAACCGCAGGTCGTGTATACCAATCATTGAACAATATACAGACGCGGCCTGAAATCCCCAGTAAGCTTTATTAATGAAGTTGTTTATATCAGACTTATAATGAAGATCTTGTTAGGGGAATTTATTTTATAACAGACCGATTAAATTTATTACAGTTTATAGAAAATTTTAAATACTAAAATGCTAAGAAATACGTTTTGGAGGATAAATCTTGAAGTATTGTGTTGATTGCAGATACTTCTCAACAAAAGTAAAAGGAAGTAATAGAGAGCAATATGACGGTTCCTGCACCCTGAATAAGAAAAACGTGTACGAGACCAATCGTAGATGCAAAGACTTCAGAGAGGAACGCATTTAGGGCATAATTGTCTCAGGTTCTTGCAGTTGCCGTTCTTGTATTTACCTATGCGCTAATAGTCCTAAAGCCGAAAAAAATCAATGAGGCACATGCTGCTCTAATAGGCGCAGGTCTTATTATCGTTTTTGTGTTAAAGCCGCATAATGTACTTGAGGCGCTGGGTATTTCGACACCGGGTCTACCAGAACCGCTTGTGACCACATGGAACGTAATCATAATTCTTGCAACATTGATGATAATCTCAAGTCTTCTTGATGATTATGGATTCTTTGAGTATTGCGCATCACGGGCAATGCATGCCTCAAAAAACAGTGGAGGGCGGCTCTTTTTATATACATTTATTGTGGTCTCACTAATATCGCTCTTTGCAGGTAACGATATAGTTATTCTTACCACCACTCCTATAATTCTAATCTTTTGCAATAGAGCCGGGATTAACCCCAGGCCATATATGTATATCTCTTTTTTTGCGGCAAATACTTTTTCAATGCCCCTTTATATCGGAAATCTAACCAATATTCTTATAGGGGACAGCTTTAAGCTTGATTATTTCGACTTCACAAAATATATGCTTCTTCCCACCCTTGCTGCCGCTTTTGTAAATTATCATTTAATCAAGTACATCTTCAGGAAGCAGATACCGGAGAGTTTCAATTCACAGGATAACGGTAAGGTTCCCATTAAGAATAAACCTCTTGTCTTTCTCGGTCTTGCGGTGCTGCTTGCTGTGATTGTGCTGGGAGGAGTTGCAAATTACATGCAAATACCCATTTCGGTTGTGACATTAAGCGGTGCTGTGATCCTGCTGGTATTCGAGCGTCGGGTTATCCACAGGCTGAGAAGGGTCTCATGGAATGTAGTCTTATTTGTCATCGGGCTTTTTATTGTGGTAAAAGGTCTTGATGTGAGCGGTGCCGCCCAGGGGATAGGAGAGCTTATGTTCGCCAGTATAGGCGATAACATATTGGTGGCCATATTCTCAGTTTCGCTTTTATCTGCGCTCATGTGCAATCTTGTTAATAATATACCAATGACAGCCATGATGCTCTCAATAGTTCAGCATGCTGAGTTCACCAGTGAGATAAATACAGTAATAGGATACTCACTGGTCATAGGCTCTAATCTGGGTGCCAACTTCACCACCTTCGGGGCACTTGCCGGTATTCTCTGGGTTGAAAGCGCGCGAAGGTATGGCTGGAGCACAACAATGACAGACCTCTTGAAGATTGGATTATTCGTCACGCCCATAGCAATCCTTGGCGCAAGCACAGTCCTTGCGCTTGAGATGCTGTTGCTATAAGTCCTGAAAGAGACCACAAACAATATATTACTTGACTCAATATTTAACATAAATATTAAGCGGCTGTGGTCTAGCGGTTATGACAGGGGCTTCCCAGCGGCCTTTTGTAGGCTTACCAGAAGGCGGGAAACAGCCTCTAACCCGGGTTCGAATCCCGGCAGCCGCATTACTTACCTCTAGCCGATGAACTTGTCCCGATAGGATTTTTGATCACCATGCCTCCCAGTGGACAACTTTATCTAATCCCATCCTGGGTGGCGCTGTGGGCTTCTCATCGGCATATCCTAGAGGTATAATCGCTACCGGCCTGGTTTTATCAGGAAGGCGGAGCAGCTCACTGACAGCATACCCATCAAAGGCCCCGACCCAGCATGTGGCAAATCCTCTTGAATGGGCGGCAAGAAGCAGGTTCATTAATGCCGCTGTGATATCCTGTATTGCATAGAGTTCTCCCCGCGACCTGTATTTACGCGCCGAGCGCTCGATATTCGCAACACCTACAATCACGATTGGGGCCTCTTCAATGAAGGGCTGGTTTAAGGCTGCTTCTGTTAATTTTCGTTT
This sequence comes from Candidatus Methanoperedens nitratireducens, assembly GCA_020724545.1. GTDB lineage: Archaea > Halobacteriota > Methanosarcinia > Methanosarcinales > Methanoperedenaceae > Methanoperedens > Methanoperedens nitroreducens_B. The sequence goes on along the minus strand of DYGR01000037.1, from coordinate 1,224 downwards.
AATTGTTCTATCTGAGATAACTATAAAATCCCTGGCCTGAAGGTTGCCTGCCGATGGTGCCATCTGCGCAGCATTCAATAGCTCTTCGATTACATCTTTTCCAACAGCGCTATCTTTAAATCTTCTGATAGACCGTCTTTCTCTAATGGCTTCCAAGCATTCCATACACACACCTCGTTTATTTTATTGTAATAATCGTATGGGTTATAACGTCCAGGATGCAATATAAGTCATTTTTTTATATATGGCATAATGGCCCCATACAAAGTTAAAACTTATGGCTATAAAAAAGATGTACTTGTAAAGTCAAATTCAATAAATCACTATGCTTAATTAGCTTTATAAATGACAATAATGCTGTTTTACGAAGTTGATTAACCTCTATATAGCGATTTTATCATTTTTGTTCTACAACTACTAAATATACCAGCACCAGTGCTACTGCAAAGAATTTGCTCCGCGAGGCTGCCTTCGCCTCTTCCTCTTTCCGCGCCATTTCCTCTTCTCCTGCTGTGCGCTCATGTTCCTGTCTTCTCAGGCGCTCTTCTTCCTCCCTCGCTCTCTGCCGCTCTCTTTCCTTTCGTTCTGCCTCTTCCCTATGCCATCTTTCTTGTTCTTCTCTCTCCCTCCGTGCTCTCTCTTTCTCCTCATCCCCTTTTATCTCAGCGCGCTGTACCATGCTGTCCCTTATGTTAACCGATGCCGCACCCTCCGTTCCAAAAGTCGTTCTCTGTACCACAGAATCAATAATATTAATTACCTGCTCCTTTTTGATTATCCCGATCTCCCGCGCAGACTGTACCGTCTCTACCACATGCCGCAGGTTATCAAGTATCTCATTCAGGAAACCATTGAGACGTCGAGGCGAAAGCCTGGGTGTCGCCGGGTTGAATCCATTTTGGTGATTTTTATATACTTATCCATCATAATACCGCTTATATGAGTTCTGAAGTAGAAATTGTTGAGGTAGATGAAAAAGGAAAAATAATACTACCTCAAAAAATTCGCGAGAAAATAGGCATATTCCCTCTAAAAGAGTCGCTGGTTTTTGAGCGCACAATCGACAAAGCAGGAAAAAAGGATATGTCGGTGCAGTATAAGAGGTAAAAATGAGTCAAACTTCAATCAAGCACTGTCCTTGGCGAGCTGTACTATGGTGCATTCAAATTCGGCAGTTCTGAAGGGAATATCAGACGAATAGATGATTTTGCCGGAAGCTGTGCA
>DYGR01000036.1 GCA_020724545.1 Candidatus Methanoperedens nitratireducens | reverse complement strand
ATGCTTAAACTTTTGCAAAAGTTATAAGGATTTAGCGGATGGTCTCGTTTCAGCCAAAAGTTTTATATAATCCGTGCTCAGTATTATGAGCGTGAGCAGGCGACTATTTTATATGTCACTCCCAACTCCACCCATTGCCTGCTCTTTCCTAATCATAAAATCTTTATATAATCACTTTTATTGAGCGATTCATGGCTTTAACCTATGCAAAATCCGGTGTTGATATCCAGCAGGAGAATAGAGCAATTTCAGCTCTGGCAAAACAGCTTACTTATAAACGCAGAGGTTTTGGGGCTCCTATAACAGACGTGGGTCATTACGCTGGCCTTATCGATTTTGGCGAGTATGCTCTTGCGCTTACCATGGATGGGGTGGGATCAAAGGTACTGATCGCAAATGAGATGAAAAGATGGAACACGGTCGGGATTGACTGCATTGCCATGAATGTAAACGACCTTCTGGCAATGGGCATAGAACCTCTTGCATTTGTGGATTATATTGCCATAAGTGAACCTGATGAGGAGATCATGAGACAGATAGGAGAGGGGCTGGCAAAAGGTGCCCAGATATCAAGGATAAGCATCGTTGGAGGCGAGACCGCAACCCTTCCTGATATTATCAATGGCTTTGATATTGCAGGTACCTGTCTTGGAATGGTAAAAAAAGACAGGATCATTACAGGTGAACGTATAGAACCAGGGGATGCTGTTATCGGACTCCCATCAACAGGTGTACACAGCAATGGGTATTCCCTGGTACGCAGGATTATAAAAGAGGCGGGCTATTCATACTGGAACCCATTCCCATGCAACACAGATACTACCATTGGGGATGAATTATTAACCCCCACAAGGATATATATGGAAATACTCGATGCGGTCAACAAATTCGATATCCATGGCCTTGCACATATAACCGGCGGCGGCCTTATGAAGCTTCACCGCATCACCAGATATGGGTTCGATATCACGGATCCACTAGAACCGCAACCCATCTTCACCTTCCTGCAGCAGGAGGGTGGAGTGGAAGAGCCTGAGATGTATAAGACATTTAATATGGGCATGGGTTTTGTAGTCGTGCTGCCAGAGAGAGAAGCTGATCGGGCCTCAAGGATGCTGGGTGGAAAGATAGTGGGAAAAATAGTTGAAGAAGGAATCCGGGTCAGAGGGCTTGAGATAAACTGAGAAAAACTTAAATATACATATGACATAGAGTTAGTGGGAGGTTTTTATGGAAGAAGCTGATGTAGCGGCTAAGCTAAAGACTTTAAGCGCAAGAATGGATGAGCTATCCGATGTGCTTGTTGAGAAAAAAGGTAGAGTGGGTGAGAAAGTGGGTGTGAGAATGGGTGAACTATCTGGTGCACTTGCTGAGAAAAAGGGTAGGGCTATGGAGAAGGTCAGTAAGAAGCCTTTTACTTATATGGGAGGGGCATTCTTCGGAGGATTGGCTCTTGGCTACCTGATGTCCAGGAAAGGTAAGCGTCGATAGGATAAGATCCCTTTGCAGCCTTCAAAAATTAGATAGGAGGATGTTTTATGGAAGAAGAGGATGTAGCGGCGGCGTTAAAAACCTTAAGCGATAAAATAGATAAGCTATCCAGGGCATTTCTTGAGGGAAGAGGTAGAATGGATGTGCTGTCCAGCGCACTTGTTGAGCAAAAATATAGGGCTGAGGAGAAGATCAAGGAGAAACCTATTGCCTGTATGGGAGCAGCATTCTTCGGCGGACTGACTCTTGGCTACTTAATGTCCAGGAAAAGCTAGTGTGCCCAGTGTGCCGGACATAATAGAACTTATAAGCAGCCTTTCAAGATTGGTTATACAGCGATTCTCCAGCGAGGCACAAAAGCTTACAAGTGAAGCAATTGGCGATGGCATAGCAGATGGTGTGCAGAAATCCAGTCAGAGATTGTTCTCAATTGGAGTTTCGATCGCACTCATCGGCACCGGGTTCTTCTTGACCCTCTGGGGAATAGCAACCGGTATTGATATATTTTTTGAAATGAGAGGCTTTGGGTATGTCCTGATAGGCATCCTGGCAGCACTGGCTGGAGTGCTCGTATATAAAAGATAGCTGCTGGCTGATAACAGCTTTCGGAAAGTTTATTTAGGACTGTGTTCTTTTAAAAGAAATCACAATGGAACGAACACAGGTTAAAGCAAAATTATGGCTGGCAGACAACAAAGATGAGCCAATCATGGGAGATGGAAAGGCGGCCCTCCTGAAGGCTATTGAAGAAGAAGGTTCGCTGAACAAAGCATGTAAAAAAGTAAAAATCTCATACAAGCATGCCTGGCTCATGCTAAAAGAAATTGAAGAAAGCGTGGGTGAGCCTATAATAATAAAAAAACGCGGTGGAAAAGCTCAGGGCACATCTCTGACCGAAAAAGCAATAAGCTTACTTGATACATATAATACATATCAGAATATACTTGCACAGACCGTTTATGACAATACTTTCTGGGAGGTGATAGGGTTGAAAATCTCTGCAAGGAACCAGATGAGAGGTAAAATAATTGAGGTTAAGAAAGAGGGTCTTATTGCAAGCATCAAAATCTCTATTGAACCAACAACGATAACTGCAGTTATAACAAAGGAGGCTGCTGATGCCCTGGACATCAAAAAAGATGATAAAGCAGTGGCAATCGTAAAAGCAACAGAAGTGATGATAGGGAAAGAATGACCTTTCCCTCTTTGTATTTTATATGAATAAAGCGCAATTTTTTCGAAATCTTTATTTACATGCGTTATGTTTGAGCGAACATAATGTGATAATATGAAAAATCTGTTCGCAAAGATAATACTGTTTTCAATTCTGCTCTCTTTACTTTCGGGCTGTATCCAGCAGACACTAACAGGGAATACATCCCAGACTGTACCGACAGCAGAGGAATTGCGTTTATCCACCACAACCTCAACCTGCGATACGGGGCTGCTGGATATTCTCAATAAAAAGTTCGAGGATGTAAACAATGTAAAAATATTAACTATCTGCCAGGGCACAGGCAAAGCCATTGCCACAGGTGAACTTGGAGGCGCAGATGCTGTGATGGTTCATGATGTGATATCTGAACTAAAAGCGGTAGCCAACGGGAGCTTCATCGACCGCAGCTACATAATGTACAACTATTTTGTAATAATCGGACCTGTGAGCGACCCTGCAGGGATAAGGGATGCAGAGAATGCAACTGATGCTTTCAGTCGAATCGCTGCTGTACAATCGCCATTTATCTCACGCGGTGATGAATCAGGCACGCATAAGATGGAAAAATCCATATGGAAAGCAGCAAACATAACACCTGCCGGAGCATGGTATAAATCGGCAGGCAAAGGCATGGGCGACACTATAACAACAGCCGATATCATGGAAGGCTATACCCTTTCTGATAGAGGCACATACCTTGCAATGAAGGACAGGATAAAACTGAGAATACTTTTTGAATCCGATAAAGAGTATCTCTTCAATCCATACCATATCATGGCCGTGAGCCCTGATAGGTTCCAGGATGTAAAATATGAACTTGCAAAGAGATACATTGATTTTTTGACCTCTGCTTCAGCACAGGATATTATAAGAGACTATGGAAAAGATAGATACGGAGAAGGGCTTTTCATACCCGCAGATGCTCTGGATAAGTGATCGTGAGCAGCGTTAATTTTCTGTTTGAAGGGATCATCAGGGCGTTTGACCTGATAATCGGTTTAGATCCCTATGTACTGAGCATAACAGGTGTCTCTATCAGGGTATCAGGTACTGCAACTATCCTTGCAGCCCTTACCGCCATACCACTGGCATTTGCTTTATCCTTTATGGATTTCAGGGGAAGGCAGGTATTGATTACACTTGTGAATACAGGTATGGGTTTGCCTCCGGTTTTTGTTGGACTCTTTATCTTTGTGATGCTTGTGCCAGCAGGCCCGCTCGGGTTCCTCAGAATGATATTTACACCAGAGGCTATGATCATCGCTCAGTACGTCCTTGTCACGCCGATAATAACAGGCATTTCCCTTGCAGCAATAAAAGCAGTCCCGGGATCTATAATAGAGACAGTTTACACCCTCGGAGGAAGAGAAATGGATGCTATCATTGTTACACTGAGAGAGGCAAAATCAGGCATCATCACAGCCATACTTGCAGGACTTGGAAGGGCGCTTGCAGAGGTAGGGGCGATTCTCATTGTTGGCGGCAATATCGCATACACAGGCAGTATCGGTGGAATAGGTGAAGGGCTCTCTTACACGCGTACACTTACCACGGCGATAACATCAGAGACAAGCAAAGGCGATATTTCAACATCCATTGCCCTTGGGATAATCCTGATCTCCCTTAATCTATCTGTGAATCTGCTGGCTACCCTTATCCAGGGGAGGGATTGAGCTGGAAGAGGAGCTGTTCAGGATAGAAGATCTCTGCATGTCCATTGGAAAAAAAGATATATTAAAGAACATAGGCCTGACAATATACAGGGGTGAACTATTCGCTTTAATGGGGCCAAGCGGGGCTGGAAAGACCACACTTCTTCGTATCCTGAACCTTTTTGATGATCCTACCCGTGGAAACCTGATGTTTGGGGGGATGCGGTTAAACAACAGCACATTCGGGGAAAAAAATAATATCAGGCGCAGGATGTCAATGCTTTTCCAGACACCTGCTGTCTTTAATACATCCGTATTTGATAATGTGGCGTACGGATTGAAGATCCGCAAAGCGGATAAGGATACTATAGAGAAAAAGGTCGGGAATGCATTAAGTATAGTTGGACTTGCAGGTAAGGAGAAGCAAAAGGCCTTGACCCTCTCAGGAGGGGAAGCACAGCGCATGGCTTTTGCACGGGCTATTGTATACGACCCCGATATCCTTCTTCTTGATGAGCCGACTGCGAATCTTGATCCAGCCAACGTGGCTAAAATAGAGGAGATAATAAAACGAATACGCAGCGAGCGCGGTACGACCATCGTTATCGCAACACACAATATATACCAGGTAAAGCGCATTGCTGACAGGGTGGGTATACTGCTAAACGGGGAATTGATTGAAGTGAACAGTAAAGAGGGGATATTCTCATCCCCTCTTGATGCCAGATCATCAGCGTTTATAAACGGGGAGATGATATACTGATGCCTCGGACATGTTCCCTATTTTAGCCTCTTTCTGGAACTTATAACTGCAAGTAGAGCAAATTGGGATTGGAGTTTACTTATTATCGAGAGTATACTTTTAGCTAATCTTCCCGTCTCGTAGATAAATTCGTAGATGATTACCTTCTCCTCGACCTCCCCGGGTTCTTTTACCTTGGTCAATCGGTAGATGGAATATAGACCGATTAAGAATGCGAAGAAAAAGAAGAATTCCCATGACTGCAGGTCCAGTGTTTGAAAAAGCAACTCATTTCCAGGGCTCTTCCAGCTCAGTGTCCAGGAGAGTTGACGTTCTGTGAAGAAATCTGCAAAAATGCCCCCTAAGATCGGTGCTGTGCCTGCTGATAATGAATTGACAATACCTAAAGAAGATAAATAGGCTGTTGCCTGTCCTTTTGGCGCCAGTTTAAATCCGATGTTCCCTGAAGTAAGGGCAACCCCTGCTGTAGAGATCCCCATAAAGACGTGTATAGTTACCAGTAGCGGTATAGTTAATATATACTTCTCAGGCATCGTTGTAAAGGTCCAGGCGAGAACACACAGCATGAATAAAGAGCCGCAGATGGTAAGCACGGATTTATTACTGAAACGATCTGAATATCTTCCCCATATCCGTAGAAATGCAAGATTCGTTATCTGGCTCAGTACCGTTAGGGTGATGATAAATGACATGCTCAACTCCAGGCTTTTAAGCATGTAGACAATAAAAAAGGGAGTTGCCAGATTGACCGCAAAATTCCACGGACCCAGAGACATAATAAGGTTCCTGAAATTGACGTCCTTGAAAGGCTGTGAGATCAAACTGAGAAATTTTTGTCTTCTCTCTGCCTGTGCCATGCAGGGTTCAGGTATTGTTGATATGAAGTAAACGCCAAGCATACCTGCAAGGAACCCGACGAAAAAAAGAGCCGAATAGCCATATAGCTCATACTCAGGAAATACGTTCTTCCAGCGATCTATATAAAATGCAGCAGCCAGGCTGAGAATACTTCCCACTATGGCAGCCAGGCTCATACGTTTTGAGAAAAATGAGCCCAAGCGGTCATGCGGCACCAGATCCCGCATCCAGGAGTTCCAGCCGCATACTCCGATCCCGCCGAGCGCTGAATGCAAAAATAGCGCTATAATGAGGACTGTCAATCCTGTCTCAATGGAGAACAGGAACGGTATCAGGGCGATTACAAGCCAGAATATTCTACTCAAAGCGGTTGAATATACACAGATCGCCCGCCTGATCCTGTATTTCTCTACAATATAAATTGCAGGAATCTGGATAAGCTGCGCTAAAGAGGGAATTGCTGCCAAAAGCCCTATAACCATGTTAGATGCTCCGAGCATCAGTGCAAAGGCTACCAGGAAGACCCCGCCTGTGAGTGTGCCCATCGTCTGAGTAGTTAAGCCATCTTTGATAACACTCCTCAGACCGGATTGGACTTCTTCTTCCGTTAAATTATCTTTAACTGTAAATCTCTTTCCATTTTTCATCTAGAATTCTATTAGCGACGAGAGAGTCCTCTCCCACTAATAGTAATACATCTCCTTCTTAACTAATATGCCTAACAGCAGTTTAGATGTAGCAGGTAAAAATAAACCTTACGGTTGTACGGTTTTCATACAAAATCGCTACTGTCAGCTTGGTTGTTCCAATAGAAAGCTATATGGGCTTGCAATACCTAGAGTTAGGTATACCTAATATGGAAGCTGATACTCCCAGAGTTGAAGAATACCTTGAATCGATCTACAAACTGCAGCAGGACCAGCACCCTGTAAGTACATCACGTCTTGCCGAACATTTAAAACTCTCTGCGCCATCGGTTTCAGAGATGGTTAAAAGACTCTCAAACAGAGGTCTGCTATCGCACACAGAGAAGGGGGTCTGCCTGACCGAGGAAGGTAAATCAATAGCTAAAAAGGTTATTCGAAGACACCGACTTTCTGAGCGATTACTTACCGATATCCTGGGCTACAGGTGGGATGAGGTGCATGATGAGGCATGCAGGCTTGAGCACGCAATAAGTCCTGAGATGGAAGAGCGTATATCAGAGAGCCTTGGAAACCCCAGGACATGCCCGCACGGCCATCCGATTCCTGATAAGGATGGAGTACTGATAAAAGAAAAAGTAAGACCTCTATCGGAATTAAAAGCATCTGATAGGGGGATTATCGTCAGTGTGTTTGAGGAGGATCCAAGGATGTTAAAGTACCTGGCATCTTTAGGATTGATCCCTGATGTCTGTGTAAGGGTAGAGGAGGTTGCACCTTTCGGAGGGCCTATGATTGTATGCGTATCAGGTTCACGATACGCACTTGGAAGGGAGGTGACATCAAGAATCAAGGTGAAATAATGCCTTCATGCCACGGAGCCCTCACGGGTATAAAGGGGAGTACTGATTTTACCAGCGTATCTGATCTCAACCATATGACCTTTTACAAGCTCTTCCTGTTCCAGTTTTTTATCTAACTCTGTATCGCTTTCGATTTGCTTTATGAGGTCAAGATCTTCGATTCATCCCATCGCTCACTGGCGCGCCGTCCCCACCAGGGGATGCGGGCCTGTCCTGCACCTCTGGCGGCGCGCACGGAAGTGGGGCGCTCGCGGATTGGCGCATGTACGATAATTGGCTATCAGGATTGGGAGATGAATTATCATTGGTGAATTAATATATTTACTGAGGCTTATCCAATATCTGCATTATAGTCTTCCGTCAAACTTATGAGAATTCGAACCGCAGATAAACGCAAATGAACGCAGATTTGCTGCATCGTATCTGCGTTTATCGGCGTTCATCTGCGGTTAGTATAGTATGGTGACTGGAGTTCTTATGTTATCTAATTACTTGCGCAAAACACTATAGTACCCAAGAACAGTAGTTGTATATAAATACCAAAAGACATATTATAAAACGGGAGAAACATATGGAATTAATTTCTATAAAAATCGATGCGCCACCAGACACAAATCTGATACTCAGCCAGACGCATTTCATCAAAACCGCCGAAGATCTGTATGAAGCACTCATAACATCTGTCCCGGTAATAAAATTCGGGCTGGCGTTCTGCGAGGCTTCAGGAAAGTGTCTTATCAGAAGTGAAGGATAAGAGATAATGGGAATAGATCATCTGAGGATCAGGGTTCCTGCCACTTCTGCAAATCTTGGCGCAGGTTTTGATGTGTTCGGTGTTGCTTTAGAGGATCCTTTCGATATAATAGAGGTTAAAAAAAGCTGGAAAGTTCAGATAAAGGTTACAGGAAGAGACTCAGAGTACGTACCCACAGACCCGCAGAAGAACACCGCAGGGATTGTTGCCTCAAAACTTGATAAGCTTGTGAAAATCACAATACATAGAGGCATCCCACTCTCAAGCGGGCTTGGAAGCAGTGCTGCACCTGCGGCAGGAGTGGCCTTCGCACTAAATGAGATGTATGATCTTGGGCTCTCCCGCGAAGAACTTGTCCAGATCGCAGCCGAAGGAGAAAAGATTGCATCAGGAGCTGTACATGCAGATAACGTGGCACCTGCTATATACGGCGGTTTTGTTATAGTGCATAAGAACAGGATAATTCCTCTTATGCCAGAGAACATAGGGATCGTTGCAGTTCATCCCGATATTACCGTGAGCACACGAAAAGCCAGAGCTATCCTGCCCAGGAGAATATCACTTGATGATCTTTCCTATAATACAGGAAGTGCGGCATCCATGGTTGTGGGAATGATACGAGGTGATATAGGATTAATAGGAGAGAGCATGGATAACAGGGTGATAGAGGATAGGCGCTCAAGACTAATCAAAGGATATGCACAGGTAAAGAGAGATGCGCTTGAAGCAGGGGCTGCAGGGGTTACGATCAGCGGCTCAGGTCCGACTATGATCGCGGTCTGCAGGATGGATGAGAGGGAGAGAATAGCAAAGGCCATGACCCAGGCTTTTTCAGAGAACAGCACAAGAAGCGAGGCTTTCATCACCACGATTGGAAGGGGAGCAGAGAGATTGTATTGAGAACTGTTAAATGTGATAAGGTCTAATTCTGATACATGGAGATACCTGAGAAGGGAAAACTCGATTATGAGAAATATCGCTCAGAAGTAGTTCAGACCAGGAACCTGCATCGTATCCGCACCAGTAATACAGAGATCATTCACATCGTTATAGCATGGCTTGCGGTCTCCTATGCCTTCGCTATTTTGATTCTCTGGGCAAGCCTTGGGAGAAGACCTTTCACTGAAGAATTATTCGACGGTATTGCCAATCCCTTCGTAATATCCCTATCTACTGTGGGCATATCATTCCTGATCCATGAATTGAGCCATAAGGTTATAGCACAGAGGTATGGTGCATGGGCTGAGTTCAGGATGAACCCTTTCATGCTGATACTTATGCTTATCCTTGTCTATGAGCTCGGGCTATTGTTTGCTGCTCCAGGGGCGGTTATGATCTACGGTGGCCATATTGGAAAGCGCGAGAATGGCCGCATCTCACTTGCTGGACCTCTCTCAAACCTGCTACTGGCACTTGCATTTTTCCCGCTGCTGTTCGAGTCCGGGATTCTTTACGATATAGGGAGATTCGGGGTGATTATAAACATTGCATTAGCCCTCTTCAATTTGATCCCTTTTGGCGTATTTGATGGGAGAAAAGTCTGGGCCTGGAGCAAATCTGTATATATTGTAGTGACCATCACTGCTCTTGTATTGCTGTCCATATCCGTTTCCAGACTGATCTGATTTAAAGTAATCTCAGATATTGCGGAGGTATCCATTCTGAGAGAACTATGTATTCAGTAGCAGAGAGCATTCTTACGCCGTTTCTCTGCGCTTCTGCTGCGTCTATGTGAATCAGTATTGGGTCATCGGTATGAATTCTTGCTACCTCTAACGCTTTCTCTACAGATGTACTTGTATGGACATATCTTTGTTTTATAGGCTTAATCCCTTTCTCAAGTAGAATATCCACCTCTTCCCGGCTTGCTCCATAATAGATTTCAGGAAGCGCATTCTCAGGATAGTCAAGATCAACATCCACTGAGTGACCGTATCTCGCCCTGATCTTTCTGCCCAGAATCTCATATCTCCTTTTCTCATCAGACTCTATTATAGAAAAGAGTTTTTCTTTATTAGCCCATTTGTAGCGTGTTCTCATAGCATCGCATAGCACATCCAGATCAACCCATCCATGCTGGTTCATGGCCAGTCCAAGATCATCGGGGAAGTGCCGCAGTGCTCCAGATATAAAGCGGCCGAGTCTTTCAGTCTGCTCATTATCTAATATAAGACCTCCAGTCCCGCCGCACTTGCTACATTCAATTCCCCTGAAGACTCCGTGATTCGGGCATTTTCTAATCATTTCTCATGCCTATATGAATCTTCAAGTTATATAATTAACGATGGGTAAAAGCATCTACTGTTATTCCTTTTTAGCAACTATGACGATGAGCTGCTCAAACATGAGCCTCTCCTCTCTCTTATCCTCTACAGCATAGCCAAGAGATTCCATCTTTGATTTTACCTCTTCTATCCCGGTCAACGAGGACAGCAGCATCACGATCCTGCCGCTCTTAGCAAGATGATCGCCAGCATCCTCCAGGAATCTGTAGATAATTCTCCTGCCGTCATGCCCACCGTCAAGAGCGACATTAAGCCATCCCTCCATCCTTTCCTCTTCTGTGGTCGGGAGGTAGGGAGGATTAAATAATATCATATCAAATTTTCCTTTAATGCAGCTTAATAAATCCCCTCTTATTACCTCAATCCCGTTATCTTTTGTACATTTTGCTGCGTGAGGGTTGATATCAATCCCGACTATACTTGCTTTTGTATTTGCTTTTATAACCGCTGATACTATTCCGCTCCCGCATCCGACCTCTAGAATCTTTTCACAACCTTTTATCTCGGATAATGCAGATTCTACAAGGAGAAAAGAATCCTCTGAGGGCTCATAAACCAAAGGTCTGGTCTTGATAGTGGCATTTTTATAGTTAATATTCATCGAGATTTTAATACTATTTTTCTTTCTTACCGCTTGCTACTCCTGTGGCATGGCAGTCTGAGCAGAATCTTGGTTGATGGCAGTTACTACATACTTTACCTATTAAAACCTCTTTCTTATGTGAGGTCAACCAGTCGCCGGGGTGTTCCTGACTGTGGCAGGTGGCGCATAGATTCTCTTTTATTGTCGGGAGATGCTTTACGTTTGAATGGCATTCGTAACATGCGATCTTATTAGTCGTGACGTGTTTTTTATGCAAGAAACTGAAGTCATCGTATCTCTCTACCCTATCCCTGCTACTATGACATGAATAGCACTTGTTCTTGGGAACGATATCATTTGCACCTGTTGATATATCGGTGTGGCATGTCACGCATTCATACCCCTGGTTAACATGGCTTGTATGGTTAAAGTTTGTATAGTCCCTGTGCGTATCTTTAGGCGGTCCGTGACAGGATGGGCAGCCTGATATAGAGACATTGCTCGGCACATCCCTGAAATGACAGGTAAAACAGCTTGATGTGGTCACTACTATATGTCCGATATCCTGCTTGATGATATTCGGATGGCACTGGCTGCATGATGGATCGGTAACAGACCGATGCTCCTTCATACCGATCACAAGCATGGAATGACAGCTTGTGCATGTTACTCCAACCCCTCTTTTGGGCTGAAGTAAATGATTTCTGTGGCTGAAATTGACACCCATATAACCAATATCAGAAGAATAGATACGCTTTTCATGACAGACAAGACAGTTCTTATCCATGACCTTTGCATACAACTGTCCTGAATATTCTTCAACTGTAGTCTGGTAATTATAGAACTGTATAAGCCCGTTTATCTTACCTTTAGCATGGCCTATCAATCCCGGCTCGTAATGGCACTCAACACATGCAACATCATTATGTGACGAAGTTCGCCAGGAGTCGTAATAAGGTCTCATAATGTGACAGTTCTTTCCGCAAAATGAAGGATTCTCAGTGATCTCAAGAGCCTTATCAGCGACTACAAATACTGTTGAGATCAGAACAATCGATATAACCGCAATCGGTAGCTTATATGTTGAAGCCAGATTCTTAATAATCCCTATAAGTGCCATTTGAGATCTCACCGCTTTCTCATTAAGTAAATCATTATAAGGATCGCGAAAGCCATGGCTATCCCCGGGCCTGGCGCAGCCGGTACAGCCGTCTCGATATCAGATGTCTTATACTGGGCTTTTTTAGCCCAGTCAATCCCATTTTGAATCTGCTGATCAAAATCCTTTAGATTAAATTCGTGCCATAAAGAAGGAATATTATTCATTACTGATATCGCTCTATCCAGATCCATCTGAGCATAAGAGATATCCCCTCCTGCTGCTTTTGCATCAGCAACAGCGCTTTTTGCTTTCAGGAGTTCTTCCTGGAATTCTTTCTGTTTCTCAAGGGCTCGTTTTGCATCCTGTGGAACACTTGCCGCTGCAATCTTATCTTTTGGATTATGGCAAACACTGCAAAGAGCAGTTAGTTCAGATGCCTTGAGTATCTTGAAGCTGTGAGGCTGGTGGCATGTGATACACGAAGGCCCGCTGGCTGTGGATCTTAATCTCTGATAATGCATGGTATTCTTAAAATGTTCAAGCTCCTCAGCATGACATTCTCCACAGGTATCAGGGATATTCTTGAAATAGATAGTGCTGTCTGGATCGTTTATATCCTTCATTGCAGCATGGGCCTCTGCTTCTGTTTTTAAATCCGGGTTCCCGCCATGGCATGCATCGCATGTGACATGGTATTTTGAATGGTCTGAATCTGACCACTGCTGGAAATTATCAGAAGCTGTCCTTCTGATGACATCTTCATGGCATTCAAGTGAGCAGGATATCTCTCTCACCGTGTGGTTGAGTCTTATTTCGTTTATCCGTTTCTGCTCATCAGTAAACGGAGATAATGTTGTGTGGCAGTCTACGCATGAATTCTTAAGAACATCCAGATGTGCCGCTCCCACTGGCGCAATAAGAGCACTGAGATATAACATCAAAGAAATATATAAAAATCTTAAATATCGATTATACGAGTTTAGTTTTTTAGTTCTTGAAAACATGTTCGTTCTCCGTCATAACTCTATTTTCAATTACCCGCCTTTTATTTTTAAATATCCTGTATCCTATCCTGCTGCCAAAACTTAATATCTGTTTTTAGTCCGGCCGGGTCAAAATTTATTAATGACTTGATACAATAAATACCTTACGAAATTACTCTGTAACTTCTTTTTCCATATCCTTCCATGGCGGCAGGATATAGGTTAAGACCAGCAGGATGACGAATGGGATTGTGAAAATTATAATCGCAGGCAAAACTCCTTCCATACCGAAGAAAACCGGTACATATGTAAGGGTTCCGCTAAGACTCTTTGATATCTCCTGTCCTCCTATAACCACGTTCCACCGCATGGCGAACACACCTATCATAACCAGAGTGGCAGAAACTGCTATCATTATTGTTTTCAGGGTATCACGGTTCTTCATAATACCCACAAGAAGAAGAAGCACAAATGGAACAAAGACACCCATTGTCAGTTGTACGCCGTAGAAAGTGGTAGCTATCTTCTCTGATAGAAGTATGTTGATTATTTCGATCTCTTCAAGCGACTCATACTTCATACTGACAATCTCAAGAAGTTCCAGCGTTACAGCCATGATCAAGAAAACCCACAGGTAATTGGCAAGCGAATAAAGGCAGCTATAATCGATAGCATGTCTTCTGATCTTCATGGCCGCAATGTAGAGCAGGATCAAAAGCGCTATACCCGATACAATTGCGGACATAAGGAATATGATCGGCATAAGTGATGAGGACCACCAGGGATTGGCTTTAATCCCGCCAAAGATAAAACCCACATACCCGTGCAGGAAAGCGGCAGATGGAATACCTATAATGGCAAGTCTCTTTGCGAGTTTCTCATCCTCATGTAATGCTCGCTCAGAGATATCGTATGAGAAAAGAGCAAGCCCTGAGTATAATAGCTCTTTCAATCCCCTGGAACTGAGGGCCTTTTTAACAATGTCTTCCCTGAAAGAGAGCCAGATCTCAAGCACAACAACAATAAGATAAAATGAATATATATAACCGAATCCCGACATTGCAGAAGTAAGATTAGGTGTAAACATGATCTGAACGCCTCTTTCAGGATGTCCAAGATGAGCGACAAGAGGCATAGTGGCTACGAGCAGGAAGGATAACGCGGTAAGAAGGGCAAATCTTGCCACAGGTTTAATTTCTTTTTTTCCGAAAACATGATACAGCGATGATGCTATAAAGGCACCGGCAACAAGCCCTGTGATATAGGGATATAATACAATTAGTATGCTCCACTGAACCTCAGCCTCATTGGGATACACATATCCCCAGATTAAACTCTCTGTCATCGTACCTCCCTGTCCAGTCCAACATAATACGCCTTTGGTCTTGTTCCGAGTTCAGGTTTAAGGACGTTGATTCTCTCTTTATCCAGTGTTTTTTTAACTGCACTATCAGGGTCGTTAAGATCGCCGAATATCCTTGCTCCGACAGGGCATGCCTGGACGCATGCAGGCAAAAGACCCTTTGTAATCCTGTGGTAGCACCAGGTGCATTTATCGGCTACGCCTCCACCCAGGTTGGGATGCGGTTTATGATGCGGGGTCTCCTCTGCGAGGAAGTATCTTGCTCCATACGGGCAGCCCTGGATACAGTACCGACAGCCAATACAGTAATCATAATCTATCAGAACAACCCCATCCTTTGTCAGATATGTAGCCCCTACCGGACAGACCTGAACGCAGGGCGGATGATCGCAATGGTTGCATAATTTCGGAACATAGAAAGCCTTTTTAATATCCTCTTCCGGGATATCATCAGTAAACCCATCGATACCTCCATTGGGTGAATCTATTTTTACCTCATCCTTTTTTAGCACCCTGTATCTCTCGACCCATGTTCTATAGATGTGTTCATCAAAGGACACATGGTTCTCAAGCTTGCATGCATTTGCACACCTTCCACAGCCTATGCATTTTGTGGTATCGACCACAAATCCCCAGTAATGTTCATTCCAGTCATACTCCCCTTTTGTATTCTCAGATGCAAGGCTGTTTGTAACAATGGATTCGATAATAGCAGTGCCTGCTGCTGCTCCAATAATAACCCTGCATCCGATCCTGGTAAATTCTCGCCTTGATATGTTCATGGTCAGGTCTCCGTCATATAAACCACGGCTTGTGGGGATTATGGCAGTATGCGCATCTTAGATTTTTACCGTGTATCTCTGGATCGATCTGTGAAAAATCCTCAGGTCTGGCTGCCCGTCTGAAGTGGCACAGACCGCAGAAATCCCTTGATTCATCTGCAGGCTGCGGCATTATCCTGACATTACTGACGTGCTTCTCAGAAGGACCATGACATGTTTCACAATTTACGGTTTTATGTCTGGAATCTGCCCATATCGAATAAAGTGTTTTATGGCAGTTCTCTTCCCCGCAGCTCGCTGATCCAGCATATTCTACGGGAAAGTTTCGATTTTCAATAACAGAATCGCCCCTGTACCAGCCATACTGTCCGAATGAATCCGGGACAACTAACGATCTAATAACGATAAAAACAATTATCGCAATCGCCAGTAATGTGAATGCTCTTTTAAGATGCGGCTGCATTATTGTTTTTCCACCTTTTTAGAATTTTTCAATCTCTTAATCTCTTTTTAATTATATACAGTACAGCCAGCAATGAGATCATCACGGATAAACCTGTAAATCCCGGTGTTTGGGCAGGAGCTGGTTTAGCCGGGGTAGTATCCGGTGTTACAATATCTCCAGCTTTCTTTACTTCCCTATTGGCTGAATCCAGTTCATCCTCAAAATGTGTGAGATTGAACTCATGCCACAGGATCGCCATGTTGCCAAGCTTTTGCAGCGCGCTATCAACATACCCCTGTGCCTCTGTTACATCAGTTCCATTCTTCTTTGCCCAGAAAATATCCTGGTTGGCCATATCTATCCTGAACTTCAATTTATTCACCTGTCCAAGCATATACTCAGCCTTTAAAGGGATATCATAAGGCGCTACCTTTGTATACACAGAGTGGCAATTGCCGCAGAATTTTCTAAATTCTTCAGGATTCAGGATCCTGAACGTATGAGGCGCATGGCATGTTGTGCATGTCGGGGCAAGTTTCAATGCCTCAAGCTTCTGGTAATGTTTACTGCTCTCAAAATTATCCAGCTCTTTAGGATGGCAGTTACCGCATGTTTCAGGTACATTGGTATAATATAGTGGGCTCTGGGGATCTGTTATGTTCTTAAAACCTGCGTGTGCCCCTTCCCTGGTGGCCTGTTTTGGATCTCCCCCATGGCAGACCTCACATGTAACTCCTTTTAGAGCATGAACCGAGTCTGACCACTGCTGGTAATTGGCGGTCGCAAGCTGTCTTACTCTATCCTCATGGCACTGAAGAGAGCAGGCTACATTTTTTTCAAGATGCTGGATCCTGATCTGGTTGAACTGTTTTTGAACCTCAATAAAAGGAGTCAATGTCTTATGGCAATCAATACATGAGTTCTCAGAAGCGCTCGCTTGTGGAATCAAAAACAGAATAATTCCAGTTAATGCGAGAAGTATTACTATACTAAGTGATTTCACTTGCATTTTTTCCATCCTATCCTTCTTAAGTAGTCCGCTCTAATGTGTTTTTTTGTTTGTATCATCTACTCTAACTCATTATTTTATATATAGCTTTTGGTTTTTAAATTTGCATAGCATGCCAGAACGGCAATTTCATATATGAAAAAACTTATTATAACATGTAAGTTTTTATTATGGCAAATGTATCAATCATAGGAAGCGAGAAATCAGGAAGAACAAGCCTGGCAGGAAAGCTTGGGAAGAAGGGAACCGAGTCTGATATTACACTGTATAATTTTGTAAAGGGAGATAATATATATTCTTTTGTAGATGCGAATGGCTATCCTGAATCATTGAAACCGCTTACTAATGCAGTAGACCTGTGCGATATCGCCCTTGTCTGTGTACCATCAGGCGGCCTCAATGCGCAGGTCGGGGAATGCATTGTAGCTCTTGATCTACTTGCCAGCAAACGCGGGTTGTTTGTCATCACAATGTCTGATAGATCAAACCCGATGGCGATCTCTGAATTATCAGAGAAAATAAAGGCAATCACTAAAGGCACTAACCTTGAGAAATGGGAATCAATTGCAGTTTCCACTACAACGTTTGAAGGGATAGATACCCTGAAGGAGAAGATCTTTGCACTGGGAGAAGAGGCCAGAAGCGATAATTCTGCCAGAGATGACCTTCCTGCGCGTGTGGTGGTTGACCATTTTTTCAATGTTACAGGCATAGGATGCGTGGTATTGGGCATTGTAACACAGGGCACTATCAAGATACATGATAACCTTACGGTTTTTCCGATAAGCAGGCCAGCACAGATACGCTCTATCCAGAGCAACGATGTGGATATGAAAACAGCGCCAGCAGGTACGAGAGTAGGACTTGCTCTAAGAGGAGTGCAATCAAAGGAATTCGACCGCGGGTATATGATATCACAGAAAGAAGAGGTAGCATCAAAGTTCAACCTGAAATGCCGCCTGACAAAATTCACGCAGGGACTGGGTGTGGGTGATACTGTTCACCTGTTCGCCGGGCTTCAATCAATCCCTGCAACGGTCGGGAGTATTTCAGCAGATGGCAAAGATATAACACAGGCACCTGCGGGTTCTGAGTGCAATGTTGTTCTTACCACACAGAAGGAGATCGCATACAGTAAAAACGACCGTTTCCTGATCGCCAGGCTTAACAATCCAAAACAGAGGTTTGTTGCCGGATGTACGGCAGTGTAGAACTGATTTATGAGAAAACTAGGGATAATATCCAGATGCGATAGGGATGATGTGATAGCTCTTGTAAAAGATATAATCAATCACCTCAGATCCAGGGCCGAAGTGCTGATCGATTTTAAAACCGCTGAAAAAATCCATCAGAAAGGCACTCCCATGGCAGAGATGAGAAAAAGAGGTGCAGAATTCATAGTATCCATCGGAGGCGATGGGACCGTGCTGCGCGGGATCCAGAAAATGGATGATCCGCTTCCCGTGCTTGGCATTAATATGGGTACTTTCGGCTTCCTTGTGGATGTGAATCCTGAGGATGCTTTAATGGCTATCGATAAGGCGCTATCGGGTTTTGAGGTGGAGGAGCGCTCCCGCCTCGCAGTCATGATCAATGATGAACAGTCGCCTCCTGCCACCAATGAGGTGGTAATTATCACGGCAAATCCTGCCAAGATACTGCACTACAGGATCTTCGTGGATAAAAACCAGCTTGAGGATCTGCGGGCTGATGGTATGGTCTTTGCCACACCCACTGGCTCAACCGCGTATGCCATGAGCGCAGGAGGACCTATCGTTGATCCCAGGGTTGATGGCACAGTGATCGTACCCCTGGCGCCGTTTAAACTATCTGCCCGGCCGTGGGTTGTTCCTGCAAAGAACGAGATAAGGGTAGAACTGGTCATCCCGAAGAAGGAAGCTGTGATCGTAATAGATGGACAGTACACAAGAAAGATAAGCGAGAATGACCGGATACTTATTACGAAAGCGGATAAGCCCGCAAGGTTTGTCATGACGAGGAAAGACGGTTTTTATGAGAAAGTAAGAAGCAAGCTTTCTTGAGTCTATCAATATAGGAGGGTATCAATTTATGGCATCTGCTACCAGAAAAGAAACGAATATTAAGCAGGTGAGAAAAAAAAAGTGCGTAAACATTGGTCAATCCACAGATAGTATGATCGTTATCGGGATTGATCCAGGTCTTGCAACAGTCGGCTTTGGCATCATACGAATAGAGGAAAGCAGTATCATCCCCGTAAGCTACGGGTGTATAAGCACCTCTGCTGAGAAACAAACACCCCAGCGGCTTCTGGAGATCTATAAACAGATCAATTCACTTTTTAAAAAATATGCACCCGGGGCTGTTGCAATCGAAAAACTCTTTTTCACAAAGAATGTCACAAATGCGATGAGTGTTAGCGAAGCAATGGGAGTTATACTTCTTGCGGCACAGCAAAAGAATATATCTGTCTTTGAATATACCCCGAACCAGATAAAGCAGGCTATAACAGGCTCTGGAAGGGCCAATAAGAAGCAAATGCAGGAAATGATTAAGAGATTGTTGAAATTAAACGAGCTGCCCCAGCCTGATGATGCTGCCGATGGTCTTTCGATTGCTTTATGTCATATACATATAATGAGATAGTACGATGATTTCACACATATACGGCGAGATAGCACATATTAGCGAAGGTTCTGTTGTAATCGATGTCAATGGTCTTGGATATCAGATCAACACCACACAGCCCACACTACAGGAACTTAAAGATAGAAAAGAGAAAGTAAAATTATATACATACCTGCATGTCAGGGAGGATGCAATGGTACTCTATGGGTTCAGGAATGGAAGCGAGCTTGAGATGTTCAAGCTCCTCATCAGCGTGACAAGGGTAGGACCCCAGATCGCGCTGAATATTCTCTCCCAGGTAAAGGTAGAAGAACTTGCCGCTGCAATAATCAACGAGGATGAGAGAGTTCTGAGCCGCATCCCTGGTGTCGGTCCTAAAAATGCCAAAAGACTGATACTTGAGATCAAGGATAAGATGAAAAAGAGAATGGAAGGTCTTGTACCTGCCAGCGCAGGCACAGGCAATGTTAACAATATCAATTATGATGCGGTTAATGCCCTTATTTCCCTTGGATTTTCACAGCGCGAGGCCAGGGAGGCCGTCGATGCTGTATCCTCTGGATTAAAAGAGCCTACTGCTCAGGCGGTAATTAAAGCAGCGCTTTTAAAATTAAAAGAGCGATAAAGCCCTTGTTATCAGGTTCATCATCGATCAGTATTTTTCAGACAGGATAACAGGATGAACAGGATTCTAACTGAGGTTATGATACCTGGACTCTCTGCTTGATGAAGTATATAAATGATTAAGGCTTAATCGATAGTTATAGACACTGTATATATTAAAATAACATAAAAGAGTTAAATATGGAAGAGAGGATTATCGAGCCAACTGCACTGAGTGATGAGAAAGAAGATGTTTCAATCCGCCCGACAAGACTTGATGAATTTATAGGACAGGAAGCACTCAAGGAATCCCTGCTAATATTTATCGAAGCTTCAAGAAAAAGGAATGAGCCCCTTGATCATATCCTCTTCTCAGGACCTCCAGGTCTTGGGAAAACCACACTTGCGCATATTATCGCACATGAGATGGGCACTGATATCAAATCAACCTCAGGGCCTATAATTGAGCGTCCGGGCGATCTGGCTGCAATGCTTACCGCGCTTAAGAGAGGGGATGTACTCTTTATAGATGAGATCCACCGCTTAAGTCACGTTATTGAAGAGATACTGTACCCGGCAATGGAGGATTTTGAGATCGATGTCATGCTTGGGGAAGGACCAAGTGCCAAATCGCTCAAGCTCGATCTTGAGCCTTTTACCCTCATCGGCGCAACTACGAAAGTGGGCTTGCTGGGTTCACCTTTTCGGGACAGGTTCGGTTTCATATCACGGCTTAACCTGTACACAGTAGAGGAGCTTGTGCAGGTTGTAGAGAGAAGTGCCTCTATCCTGGCTGTTCCTATAAACCGGGATGGAGCACTTGAGATCGCAAAACGAAGCCGTGGGACGCCCAGGATCGCTAACCGTCTGCTCCGGCGCGCAAGGGATTTTGCAATAGTCAGGGCTGAGGGAGAGATAACACAGGAGGTTGCTGATAATGCTCTTACCATGCTGGGTATTGACAGACTTGGCCTGGATGATTTTGATCGGCGTGTTCTTTCTGTTATCGTAAGTGATTTTGGGGGCGGGCCTGTAGGTATCAAGACCATTGCGATTTCAGTTGGCGAAGAGGTCAGGACTATTGAAGAGGTCTGTGAACCATACCTTATCCAGATAGGGTTTATCAAACGAACATCGCAGGGAAGGGAAGCGACAGCGGCGGCAAAAAAACATATAGCAGGGCGTAACAAGCAGCTCTCAAAATACTTATAGGTAGAAGGCAGTGGTCGGCAAACAACTCAATAGAAAGTTATATTAATGTGGTGATAGAAGACTATGGTAATTTGCGGGGGTGTTACAGTCAGGAATATTAAAACTCCAGTGTTATTATCACAATTTAATCTTAAATATAAAAGGGAATGGTTCTAATGAATATCAAAAGCGATAGGTCATCATAGGAAAAGGATTTAATAAAAATAATTGAGCAGTGTCAGGTCGCCAAACTCAGCACTGCTCAAGCCCCCTTCTCGGAGAGCAGATGAAACTATTAACAGCGGTAGTATTAATTCTTTTTGTTGTGCTGGCATTCAAAATGGTATTCGCGATCGAACAGATTGAGGACAGGAGTATAGAACCAGTTAGACCAGAAGTTTTTATTCCAGTCCAGGCATCTGTGCCTGACATTGTTCAAACCCCGACCCCACTACCGACAGAGGCCCCTGCTCCTGATCCAGAGCCCGTTTATATACCAGCAATTAGACCCTATGTTATCAATAAGGACCATGACATATGGCATGCACAGTACCCGAGCTCTTACATTACCCCGGATAATGAGTGGGTGAAGTACTACGCTTCTCTGCTGTACCTTGATTATGACGGCAGGATCAGGTATAAGAATAGAGCGGTCCCGCTGGAGGTAGACACAGAAGGCAACATAATCTCATGGATAGACGAGCCTTTTGTAAATAATTATATATCGGATAATGAGCAGTTCCAGTCACTGCCAGATGCTGATATGTGGGTAATGCCGGATTACTACCTGGCCAATGGCATGCAGGATGATTGCGATGGGTGGATGGTAGCGGTCACAAGCCTGATGCTGAGCGGAGAGATGTCCATTAAAGAGAATGGGCAGTTTATTAAAAAGATCATACCTGCGAAGGCTGTTTTAGGATATATGAACGGGTACAGGGACGGATGGGTAGAATATCAGGTCTATGGAAAAACATTCCTTACAACCACGGCTTTAATAAATGCCGGAATAGATGGAACTGAAAAGATATCCTCAACTGAATTTGCAGAAAAGAATGATAAAAAAAGGGCCATGCCTGTCTTTGAGTTTACGGATGGTTATTTTGGGGAATATAAACAGATGTTATCAGAGTAGATAACTGGAAAGATTTTAATCTATTAAAATAATTAAGATGAATCATGCAGGAGTACAAGATCAAAATCCTTGATATGCAAAAAGAAGAGAGGCCGAGGGAAAGACTTATAAAGAACGGTGCGGCTGCGCTGAGTGACTCTGAGCTTCTGGCCATAATCCTGAGGACGGGCTCACGACAGGAGAACGTGATCAATCTATGCCAGAGGATATTATCACAGTACAACCTGAAGCAGCTCTCACAGATAAGCCCTGACCAATTAATGAAAATGCATGGGATCAAGGAGAGCAAAGCTGCGCAGATCGCATCATGCTTTGAGATCGCGCGGAGGCTTGAATCCTTTAATGAGGATGCAAAACCCAAGATCAACTCACCTGAGGATGTCTACAGGCGAATCTACCCCAGGATGAGGGAACAGAAAAAAGAGAATTTTATCGAGCTCTGTCTTGACACCAAAAACCAGATAATCAAAGAGGAGATTATTTCTATTGGATCGCTCAACGCCAACATCGTACATCCAAGGGAAGTATTTAAGGCTGCACTGGCAGTATCAGCAGCACACATAATCCTGGCTCATAACCATCCATCCGGTGATCCGACACCGAGCAGGGAAGATATAGAGATAACAAAGAAATTGATAGAGGCTGGAAAGATCATAGGAATCGACGTACTTGATCATGTCATAATAGGCGATGGGCGGCATTTTAGCATGAGAGAGGCAGGGCATATTTAATATGGGATCTTCTGCGCTCATCCTGGCTGGCGGTAAGGGCAGCCGCCTTGGTTACCAGGAGAAGGCACTTGTAGATATTAATGGCAAACCCTTGATAGCCCTTGTTATCGAGAGCCTGGAAAAAGCAGTGGATAACATTATAATATCCGTGCGCGACAGAGCGCAGGGCGAGCTGCTGGATTCTGTTCTGTCGGATCATGAATATAGATTTGCATATGATATCTGTAAAGATACAGGACCGCTTGCTGGCATACTCTCAGGCATGCTTGTATGTGAGGATGAATACTGTTTTGTTGCAGCATGTGATATGCCATTTATAAATGAAGATGTGGTCAAGATGCTCTTTAGAGAGAGCGAACATTATGATGCTGCCATTCCCCGATGGGATGATGGCTTTCTTGAGCCCCTGCATGCTGTTTACAGATGTGAGCCTATGATAAGAGAGACCGAAGAGGCAATTGAGAAGGGTGAGACTATAATTCTGGCTCCTGTATTCAGATTGGATGTCAATTATGTCGCAGTAGATAGGATTAAGAGCATCGATCCTGATTTAAGAACGTTCATGAATATCAATACATACGAGGATATTGAAAGATTGTCCAAATAATGTTAATATGTACATAAAGAACTATCAGGCAGATCAATTAACCGATGATGCATCACACGAGATAACATACCAGGTAGCAGTTGAGGATACTATCGAACTGTTTGTAAATAGAATCCTTACTGCTTCGATCCTGGCTACTCCAGAGATGATAGAAGAGCTTGCTCTTGGCTATCTCATCTGCGAGGGGATCGTAAAAAATCCTCATGAGATCAGGGAGCTGCACATAGAGGAGAGGACAGTATATGTAGAGATAGAGCCTACAGAGCATCTTGAGCTCTGGCGAGAGCTGCGGTCATCTGGATGTATCGGTGTGCGGTGGGACGAGAACGAAGCTATATCAGTCAGATCAGATACTGTATTCAGGCCAGATGCCATTAAAAGAAGCTTCACATTTTTAGAGTCAGAGATATACAAAAAGACACGCGGCACCCATGCTGCATGCCTTGTGAATACCGATGGTGAATGCATAGTAAAGGCGATAGATGTGGGACGGCATAACGCTTTTGATAAAGTGGTGGGACGTGCATATCTTGAGGGCATTGATCCTGGCAGGCATTTCCTTTCTTCAACAGGGCGGCAGTCTGCAGGCATGGTACTAAAAGCAGCACGGGCAGGAATTCCGTTAGTTGCGACAAAGACAGCACCCCTGAACACAGGTGTGGAGGCTGCCGAACGGACCGGTGTCTGTCTTGTATGTTTTGTCTTGCATGATAAAATATCGGTCTTCACACATCCATGGAGGCTTGGTCTGTGATGCCTTCTGTGATCTGCATTATGGGAAGGAGCAAACATGATAGATCGAGATTGATGGAGGCACTGATAAAAGAGCTTAAAGCCCGCGGTCTTCGGGTGGGTGCTTTGAAACACCACAAACACGGTGATTTTGAGATGGATATCCAGGGCAAGGATACCTGGAAGTACGCAAAGGCTGGAGCAGATACGGTAGCGATATCTTCATCTGTTAAACTTGCGGTTATTAAGAATATTGAGGGCGAGATGGAACTTGGTGATATCTGTGATAAATACTTTACAGATAATGATATTGTGCTTGCCGATGGCTTCGCCCTGTCTGATAAGCCCCGCATAATAATAGCGGATAGTGATGAGGATATAGATATTTTCAAAAGGGGATGCAGTGTTGTGGCAGTGGTGGGAAGAGCAGGGATAGAGCTTGATGATATTGGTGGTATTGCGAACAGGATTTTGCAAGATTTTTGCTTGTCAAATTAAAAAATATACAAAACCACTATTTAAATATGCAAACACAGACCACAACATTTATTAGAATTATGCGGGTTATACTTGCATATGGATAAAGAATTCTTAATAAGTTACCTCAAAGAAAGAAATTACTGGTGGCAAACAAAAAATGTAAAGCCATCGGACAAAGGAATTCCGAGATCAGGTTATCTGGACAAAATACAGGAATCAGATAAACTTGAGAGAATAATATGCCTCTCCGGGATAAGACGGAGCGGAAAAACAACTATACTTTACCAGTACATAGAACACCTTCTTAAAACAATGCAACCTGAGAGAGTCGTCTACGTAAGAATAGATGACCTTATAGGTAGAATTGATAGCATTCACGATATTCTGAACACGTATTACGAACTAACCGGGATAGACCCATCCAGAGAAAAGGTTTACCTTTTACTGGATGAAATACATGTCCTGAAAGAGTGGCAGTTGCAGTTAAAATATTACATAGATGCCCATGCAACATGCAGATTCATTATTTCAGGGTCATCTAAAACTCTCCTATATCTGGATTCTTCTGAAAGCCTGGCAGGGAGGATTAGATTTATAGATGTCTTTCCTCTGACATTCCGGGAGTTCCTGGAATTCAATAACATCACCCTGGCTGAGATGTCTCCACAAAAGCCCGGCATTGATAGTTTTGAAGATATTGAAAAAGCATATTACAGCATTATCGCACATAAACAGATCATACTGCATTTCCTGGGTCAATATTTCGATACCGGTGGATATCCTGAATGGTTCAAAATCAGAGATCTGACGCAGTGGCATAGAACGATCGTTGAAGATTATTTTGCTCTCATCCTGTTCAAAGACATCGTAAGCGTGTTCAAGGTAAAAGATCCTTTACTTCTTGAAAAAATGGTGCGGGATATCGCTGCTATTTCTACCAACAGGTTCACATATAAAGGGTTGTCAGAACGGCTCGATGTTGACCGTGAAACATTGAAACTCTACCTTTACTACCTGCAAAGCTCTATGATGGTGTTCGTAGCTGGGGTTTATGCACCATCTAAGAAAGCAGCTGAGAAGCTGGCAAAGAAGCTCTACTTCTGGGAGGAAGGGTTAAGAAGGGCACTTACCCTGGACAGGGATGATGGTAAAGCTGCTGAAAATATAGTTGCGTGGCATCTGATTAAAAAAGGTCGCGAATCAAAACCGTTCTTTGAGCCCTATTACTGGAAAAATAAATACGAGGTTGATTTTGTATATGATGACTCGCTGAAGGTTATTCCCGTTGAAGTGAAGTATAAGGAGCAATCCACAAATGCAGACATGAAAGGACTTATAGAATTCATGGAAATAAAAGATCTGAACCTGGGAATAGTCGTGACAAAAGACATATTTAAGAGAGAAGAGTTCAGGGGATTCAGCATATTATCTATCCCGATATGGGTTTTTTTACTCATAGTATAAATATTAATTAACGAATATAGATATTTTCAAAAAGGGATGCTGTGTTGTGGCAGTGGTGGGGAGAGCAGAGATAGGGCTTGATGATACTGCCGGTATTACGAACAGGGTTTTAGGTCCAGAGTCATCCAATTAGATCCGGCAAATTGATAACACCAGGATATTCGTCTATTGCATCTGTCTATATATGTAATATACAAATATAAAATTAGCTGCGCTGGGCTCCGCCCAGACCCCGGGGAGGCGCCGCCGAAGGCGGAGTTAAGTACTATACTCAAACTATTTCCCAGATACAAGATAAAAAATCGTTTTATGTGCAAGGCTTTTAAGTTAGGAAGGCTTATAAAGTCTAAAAGCAATTCAAAGTTTATGTCTATTGAGTACGTGAATGCTTTGAAGTCCCAACTAGCCCGTAGTCTGGAGTTTGAGAAGAAATACATAGCTTCGACTATGAGTAAGATGTTCAAGGTGGAGTTGGACATGGTTAAGCGCCAAGTTAGACAGGTTGAGAAATCCCTCTCGGAATTTGAGAAGCGCCACAACATGAGTTCAGATGTATTTTATGAGAAGTTTAATGCTGGCGAGCTTGGAGATGACCGTGAATACATAAGATGGTATGCTTATAAGGATACCTATAACAAGCTCATGGAAAGAGCAAAAGATATCGAGAAAATAGTTCATGCTTGAGAACTATCTTGCTGACCTCAAAGCCTCTTTGACCGTATCACCCATTGTTAAGGATATCGAGGTGCTTGAAGAATTTATCACCTCTGTCTCCGGATACCTGGAATGCAGGGCTTTGATGATTGATGGCTCAGTTCTCTATATTTCGGAATATTTCACGATATGCAGGGATGAGATTAAACGGGATAAATATTCTTATCATCTGCAAAAAGATGATGAGCTTTTGATCAGATGGGACAATGCTCCCCATCACAAGGAACTTCCTACTTTCCCCTTTCACATGCACAAAAAAGATAGCGTGCAGGAACATAAGGAGATGAAGGTAGAGGAAGTCTTGATAGAACTCTCAAATATAATAGAATAGACGTTTTCCTAACGAGAATATATCCCTGTTGATAACCACCTTCGATATATTTAATATGTTAAAGTACCTTAATCACAACAAATTATGAAAATTTCAGAATTACTCAAAAGATCGGCATATGCCATTACCTTTGGGTTTATGGGACTTATTATAGGCATCTGGATAGCAGATCTTCTCTATATCTTGGTTTTGAAAAGTATAGAAAGAGTGGCTAGTATATATATATCTTTATTAATAATAATTTTAATTATAGTTGCAGCATCGCTGTTGGGCTTTACTAAAGGGAAAAGTTTGCTTGAATAATTAGTAAACAGTAAATAAAGAACCGCAGATAAGCGTACTATTAATATTTTCGGTCAAAATTAGCCTTATGGCGCTGGGGTTGCGACCCCAGACCCCTGGGGATGCGCCGCCGAAGGCGGGGTTTAACATAATGTCAATCGGTTGCATATAACCCCAACAATCCATACATGCACGAAGTAAAATAAAATAGTATCCACTATCCATTTGTCTGGCCAGTTCCCTTTCTTTTGTTGCAGTTGGTACTCCTTGTTATTCTTTAAAACCCAGTAAACAATCCTCAATAATTTGGCTGCTACTGGGTTATAGAGTTCTCTTACTAAGAAAAGCGCTTGAGCTTGGAGTGGAAAGGTTCAATGCATATAATACGAAAGAGAATGGGATGCAAGTGATTATTGCTTTTTTAGATGGCAGTAAAGACCAGATCGCTGCATTTCAGGAGTTTGCAAAAGAAAACAAACCAGAACATGCAGAAGTATCTGATATAGTATTTGAAGAATATGAAGGATATGTAATAAGCATCGCAGACTACATGCACCTGATTCAGGTGGAGCAGCTCAGCAAAGGCATACCAGCTATACTGAGTATTGACAAAAAGCAGGATAAGATGCTGGAAAAGTTAAATGAGACCAGAGTAGAGATAGTTGGTGAGATTAGAGAACTGCGCCGGGATTTAAAATCTTAATCTGAGCATGAAGTTTTTGATAAGATTTAATAGCCTCTATGATGTAATGCTGTATAATGGAGAAAGCAGAGGTAAAACAAAATATAGAAAAAATACTTGAACAAAGCAGGAGATAATATGAAGTTTTCTCGTATTACCGTTGATCCTGGTAAAATGGGCGGAGTGCCCTGTATTCGTGGACTGCGCATTCCTGTAGCTACGGTTGTGGGAATGGTAGCAGATGGGATGAGCACTGAGGAGATATTGAGCTGCTTTCCTGACCTTGAGCGTGAAGATATTCAGGAAGCACTGCGCTATGCTGCGGCAGCAGTAATGGAAAGGGAACTTCCATTGGCAAGCATCTACAGATTTCGGCATGTTGTTGGCATTGCGGTGTCAACTACCTCACGCTAAAGCTGTGAAGCTTGTCGTTCCAATTTTCGTTAGGA
>DYGR01000035.1 GCA_020724545.1 Candidatus Methanoperedens nitratireducens | reverse complement strand
CAAGGGAGCTTGTTTCTATATCAACACATTTAGCTAGAAATGCTGAGTATAAGTCTCTGTGCATCTCTATACCGCAGCATACATGCCATCTCTGGCTTTTAGACAATTGTAGCTTTTTTGTTCAGCCGCCATTCTTGTTATGCTTTCTATAGTTGCTCTTCCAAGGGGTTCGCTTACCCCGACGTTCTGTCAGAAATGAATATCATGTACCGGCTGCCTGATAAATCCTGAACGAAGATAACAAAAGGAGACGGTGCCGGGGATTTATTCGTCTCAAATGGCACAACTATGTGGTTGTATAACTCCACAGCCAACGAAGTAACAATCATGGATCTTCCCAAAACCGGGATAGATAATCCTATCCAGATTGATTTCATGGACCCTTTGCGGTGTATCTCTTGAATTTTAAGAAAAATGAGGATGGTATATCACCTATTGAATTGCTCGGAATAGATTATTCAGACTTTATCACAATATATCCACTGGTGTTGCTAATTTAGGATAATGTTCTCGGGCTTTGCGAAGTGCAAAACATTTGGGCAAACGCAGTGATCCCACAAAAATGTTGTTAGATGAAGCTTTTATGTGTAGATACTCTTTCGATGGCCAATTCTCAAAATAACTATGTTTTCCCCGTCAATATCAAATATCACTCTATAATCCCCAATTCTAAATCTGTATGTACCTATTTTTGGTATTGTCAGTTTCCGCGCGTGTTTTAACGGTTCATTTGCATATTCTTTAAGTTTCTTAATTATCCTACTCCGCTCTTGTTTCTCTATGACATCCAAGTCCTTTAATGCTCTTTGGGTGAGAAGTACCTTATACATCAATTTCCTCGAGATGCTTCACTCTACCCTGTCGATAATCCTCTCTTGCTTCTTTAATAGATCTCAAATATTCTTTGCTTGAAAGAGCTGCTATGTCTTCAACCAAATCTTCTATATTCTCTTTTATTGTGTCCGAGATTAAAACCTTAAACTCTTCAACGGTCAAATCCTTTAATGTCCTTGTAGTTTCCATTAATGAACACCTCTTTTAATTTACTGTTATATTCCTATTTATAAAATTTCGCTTAACGCTTTGCGGGCAGAACATTATACCACCCGCATTGGTAAGCATTAGGTACTTCGTTCACACCCATTGCTTAAGGACTATCTTTTTGGCGAGTTCAAACTGAGTTTTGTCTATAATCTTGAAACCCACAGGCCACTTCTTCTCAAACGGATTCTTTGCAGTTAACCCTCTGTCGAGTAATTCAATTGGCGTCACTATACCCCGTACTTGAAGGGTACAGGGCTTGTTAGCGTTTTTTGCCTATTAAGCTATCTCTGAGATATGGTAATTTGAGCTGAGTTTAGGCAGTACCGGGTATAAGTACTGCGTTTATACTGCCTTCCTGTCCGGGCCTGTTGGTCACACGGGCATTGCCAATCTCTGTTTTGATAATAGCACCCTTAGTTATTATGTTCCGCCTGACATAGTGTATATTGGCCGGGTTACCTGCTGCCGTTTCTATCCTGACTTTCTTTGAGGTATTTGTTGCCGGGTCTGTGACCACTGCAGTGTTGACTCTTAAGAGCTTTATATGCTCCTGTCCACCAGTTGCTTTTACAGTTTTCCTGCTGGTCTCACCAATAATCGTGTTTGTATCTTCACCACCTAATTCAAACCTTCTTTTGCCTCTTGAATATATTATCCTTCCGCCTGTGTATTTACGTCTTGATCTGCCTTGCCATCTCATATTTTAATCCTCTTTCATCGTGAAAATAATAATTCCTCTCACTAATGCAGTACTGTAATAAAAGCTTTCGCCCCCTGAGTTCTCATGGGATGGTCTCGGTACCTTTCAACAATAAGCTTTATACAATAAAACGCTATTCATATTGGATTATGACAAAAGCGAGGGATTGCCTTTTACATCATTGAATCGCTCAGGGATAAAAGAATAAGTATTTTTGATACCACTCTCAGGGATGGAGAACAGACGCCCGGGGTATCGCTCACACAGGATGATAAGCTTCTCATCGCGCAGCAGCTCGATAAACTGGGTGTGGATATCATCGAGGCCGGTTTTCCCATGTCCTCTGAGGGGGAAAGGTGCTCAGTAAAAAAAATAGCCGATGCAGGTCTTAATTTACAGATATGCGGACTGTCAAGGGTTATCAGGTCAGATATAGATTCATGCCTTGACTGCGGTGTGGACATGATACACACCTTTGTCTCAACATCAGATGTACAGCGGATATCGACTATCAAGAAGAGCAGGGATGAGGTCTATAAGATGGCTGTGGATGCTGTCGAGTATATAAAAGACCACGGCGCAAAGTGCATGTTCTCTGCCATGGACGCCACAAGGACTGATATCGATTATCTGATCAGCATCTATAAAGGCGTAGAAGAGGCGCACTGCGATATAATAAACGTGCCTGATACAGTGGGCGTAAGCGTGCCTTCTGCCACGTATAAGTTAATCAGCGAGATTGCAGCGAACATCAAAATACCCATTGATGTGCACTGCCACAACGATTTTGGGCTTGCCGTGGCAAACAGTCTTGCTGCTGTGGAAGCAGGAGCAAGCCAGGTACAGGTCACAATAAACAGTCTCGGTGAGCGGGCAGGGAATGCAGATCTTGCAGGGACCGTTATGGGGCTTCATTCTCTGTATGGTGCAAAAACCAATATAAAGACCCAGTACATTGTTGAAACATCACATCTGGTTGAGAAATTGACCGGGGTACGTATGCCTCCAACAATGCCTATCGTAGGCGAGAATGCTTTTGCCCATGAATCAGGTATACATACACACGGAGTACTTGTGAGATCCGACACCTTTGAGCCCGGGGTTATGACCCCTGAGATGGTGGGTCATAGAAGGCGCATCGTACTTGGTAAACATGCAGGCAAACATGCCGTAAAACAATCTCTTGAATGTGCAGGGCTGCACCCGACAGATGCACAGCTTAATGATGTACTCAAACGGGTAAAAGATATAGGCGATAAAGGTAAACGCGTTACAGATGCCGACCTCTATGCCATTGCAGAATCAATTATAGGCGCAACGTCAAAAGGCGAGCAGGCTATCATACTAAAAGAGGTATCTGTTATGACAGGCAATATCATAACCCCTACTGCAACTGTAAAAGCCACAGTTAAGGGCAGGGAGCTTCTGGGTGCAAATACTGGAGTGGGGCCTGTGGATGCAGCCCTTAAAGCCGTAACAGGCATACTCGGGGACTATAAGGTTAAACTGCGCGATTTTAGAATTGAGGCAATCTCAGGCGGATCAGACGCACTTGCAGAAGTGATAATAGGAGTAGAGGATGAAAAAGGCAGAGTGGTATCTGCACGCTCTACAAACGAGGATATAGTCATGGCATCAGTAGAAGCACTCGTGGCTGCAATAAATCAGCTTATAAGCGCACAGGATAGATTCTAATTCAATCTAGATTCTAATTCAATAGAGAGAAGTTTTTGCAGCAAATACCGTCTGGTTCTGCTCTGGAACTTCTGAAACCAGTTAGAGCCGCATCGGAGTTAGGTGATTGACAAGGGATTTCTTGGTATATTCAGTACAACATGCAAGTATGGCCTCAGTCTCTCCATACACATCCATACCTGCCGCACCCTCATGCCCCCCGCCAGTGCCATTGAATTTTACACTTATCTCTTCCATCAATCTTGCAAGGTTCACACCTGCGTTAATAGCGCATTTTCTGGCGCGAGCGCTCACCTTGACCATCCCGTCATCCTTTGCAGCCACAAAAGCCACATCTGCCCCTATTGAGATTAAATTGGAGGCAGCAGAGCCTGAGAAAGAACTCACCTGGGATGTAACAATAATCCATTCACCCACTCTTTCAATTAAAGCCCGCTGGGCAGCCTTTAAAAAAGCGATCCGCATAGAGACGTCCTGCGGAACAGAAGATATAGCATCCATCACTTCGCTGTACTCGATGCCACTTAATTCTATCAGCTCGGCTACAGCCTTGAAAGAATCTGCCGACGCATGTTTAAAATTACCTGTATCCGTGATAATACCGGCAATAAGGGCAAATGCGACACGCCTCATTATCGGAGCGCCCATTGTGTTTAAAACCTCAAGGACTATCTCAGCAGTTGATCTCTTATTTCGATGAAGAAAAAACACTGCGTTTTCATTCAATGACGTGGTGGTATGGTGATCGATGACTGCGTATCTTTTTAGCGGAAATCCATCCAGCTGGGTAAGCGTAGAGGTATCGATAACTACCACCAGGTCATAGTTATCTACTGGATTTGTGACAAATTTAATGTCAAGCTGTTTTGCGATCTGAGATGCTACCCTATCACATCCGCCTATGACGCCTATAGTGCCTCCAATTGCTTCTTTTAGCGCAAATGCACTCCCCAGGGCATCAGGATCCGCGTTTCTGTGACATAAGTAAAGGATATTGTGATAATCCAGCAGTTGGTTATAGAACTCTGACTCATCTATCTCCATAATCACTGTGCAGCTGGAGTACCGATAGCCTGTCTGAGTTGCTCCTGTAACTGCTGGAACCGCTTCTGGGCGCGTTCTTCCTGGCGTGCGAGGGTCTGTAATCTTAGATCAAGTGTGTCTTTTCTTTCCTTAAGAGATTCTTTTGTCTTATCGCGTTCAGTTTTGATCAGCAAATCTCCTACTGCTCTGTAGATTACGGCATCAGGAGTTAGTTTCTCAAGCTCTTCAAGGGCAAGTTCAGTCTCTTTTAAGGTTATTTCAACCTGGTTTTTCTGAACCGCAATCGCCTGCGCCTGCTGTTGAATTTGCTGCAACTGCGCAAGCTGGTTTTTGATTTGTGGGGGCAATTCTGAAGTCATATGATTCACCTGTAAATCTACTGTAGTATTGCCCAGCACTAATTTATAACTTGTGTATTAGAAATGATACAGCACATTTCATACGTGATTTTAATGAGCCGAAGCCAACCGTTCAGAGCAGCTCTCATTGACACGATATCACTTGCTTCAACATTTAAGATAAGTAAATTGTTCTCCAGTTTAAGATTTGATTTTGTGCGCTGGTAGTCCTCCCCGAGTTCTGGAAGTAATGACTCATAGATGATCCCGGCATTGCTATCCAGATCGAATTCAAACTCTGCAAGAAC
Source organism: Candidatus Methanoperedens nitratireducens (assembly GCA_020724545.1). GTDB lineage: Archaea > Halobacteriota > Methanosarcinia > Methanosarcinales > Methanoperedenaceae > Methanoperedens > Methanoperedens nitroreducens_B. Next base: position 24,034 of record DYGR01000035.1, on the reverse strand, counting down.
GATCATGAATACTGGTAATCATTTACGTTTATATTTATGTTTGCAGATAAGTTTTTAAACCATATTGATAATTATAAGAATTGATCAAATATCCGATGTATTCATGGATTACAATTGAAATCTTAGTTATATTGTTATTGATTGCTCTTTCTTCCTTTTTCTCAGGTTCAGAAGCTACGCTTCTTTCTGTAAGTAAGATAAGGATCAGGCACCTGGCAGATAAAGGGAATAAGAATGCCAGAATCGTTCTTAAATTACTTGAAAAACCAGAGCAGTTTCTTACTGCGATCCTGATAGGCAACAATATCGTCAATATCATGGCCTCTATCCTGGCTGCGAACGCTGCATTAACCATTTTCGGAGAGCCTGGAATCGCAATAGCAGCGGGAGCTATGACCTTACTTGTCCTGGTCTTTGGAGAGGTTTTTCCAAAAACACTTGCCTCAAGGCATTCAGAGGTAATATCGCTCAGGATAGCCAGGCCTATAATGCTGCTTATCTCTGTCTTAAGTCCCGTTGTTTGGATTTTAACTGCTTTTGTAAATTCATTAATTACACTCCTGGGTGGAAAAGAAAAGGTTAAAACACCATTCGTTACAGAGGAAATTATCAATATGCTGCTTAAGGTAGGAGAGAAGGAAGGGACTATTGAAAAACACGAGAGAGAGATTATTCATAATGTCTTTGAATTCTCAGATGAAAAAGCACATGGTGTTATGACCCCGAAGGAAAGTATGGTATGCATAGAGGAATCAGAGACCCTTGATACCGCGCTTGCATTGATAAATGAGTCCGGTCATTCAAGAATACCTGTTTATACAAAGGATTTTGATAAGATTGTCGGTATGATATATGCAAAAGATTTCCTTAAGTTCAGGGATCATGAGTTAAACAGGATAAAAGTGCACCAGATCCTGCGCCCGATTCTGGTTGTGAGAGCAGGGAGAAAGATCGCCTCTATGCTAAAAGAACTCCAGCAGAAGAAAATGAACCTTTCAGTGGTTGTGGATGATAATATGAAGGTTATAGGACTGGTCTCAATTGAGGATATATTAGAGGAACTGGTTGGGGAGATCTTTGATGAATATGATATAGAGGTGGGAATTGGCACTTAGAATTTTTTTAATATTCCAATAACAATCAATGTACCCAGAATCGCTAAGCCTGTAAATCCGGGGGAGGACTTAATAGATTCATCTTTGATTTCATTTTGTTCAGGGGAGACAGGGACGCTCACGTATCGTATTGTAACAGCACTTGAGAGAGGGAAATTATCCTTTGCTTTTGGCGCTCCGCTGATAGTATATGCATCGCTATTTTTATGAGTGTTCCAGAAATTGCCGGATTTACCATCATCCCAGGAATTTGATCCACTATTATCATAGGCCTGTTCATCGCTATTATCTATGAAATTATTTGAATAAATATGATTTGCACGGGCTGAATCTGCATAAATCCCTATTTTATTATTCTGGATATTGTTATTATAGATCCTATTATCATTGGATGAATAGATCAAAATTCCATGATTGGTGTTGGATCTTATATCGTTGCCAGAGATAACATTATTGTTGCTATCTAAATAGATTGAAACACCCACTGCATTATTAACAATAATTGTATTTACAATCATATTATTTTTTGCCGAATACATGCTTATACCAGCGTCTGATCTAACCGATCCATTGCTGTTCTGGATAGTGAACCCGCTGATTTTTATGTTGTTTGCCTGATCTATATTGATCCCGCTTCCGACCTTTTTTCCATCAATGATGGTCTTTTCTTTATCCTTTCCTATTATTGAAATCCCGTTCTTTTTTATAATAAGGTTTTCAGAGTATGTTCCTTCATCGACTGAAATCACATCGCCTGTACTGGCGTCATCTATTGCGGATTGGATAGTTGTATAGGTCTGCCCTGTTCCGACATAGAGAGTCTGTGCGCCTGCGAATCCTGTAGTCAGCAGTATCACGAAGATACCAACCGTTATTATTTTTAATGCCATAATCTCACCTATCGCTGAATCATTTTTTGACATTAAAAAGATTTGCATGAAAAAATTACCTGTTCACTTGTTCCTCAAAAAATGAACATTGCGTAGATTATACGCAACGTCTTAGAAACTGAACGTAAATAGAACTCACGAGAGTGAGCATCTATGCTTATAGATTTAAGCACTACTGAATCTCTGCCCTAACAACTTCTTGATATCAGGCAGCGCTATATTATATTCTTTCGATATATCAAGCTCAGCTCTCATCATAGCTTCACGTTCGTTTATACCGTTATGCATGAATGCTATCTTCCTTTTTGAGATAGCGGTCAACACATCAAATATATCCATATTTTATCAGCCTCCCTGACCATATATTAGCAGTCTCATAACTTAAAGATATTTGAAAATAAATAATAATTACAATTAAGATCCTATCCGAGATCAGCACATGGAAAAGAAGAATCCTCTTCTATAGATCTTCTTTTCGCCTCTTTATCTCAATATCTTGAATTGCAGTCTCAAATACCTTGCTGAATTGACTTCTCCTTTCAATCCTTATGTGTTCAGAAGCACGATTTACAAGACCGCTCCAGAATAGATCCATTTTAGTCACCTCAATCCAGAATAACCCGGCCAATATATATTTGCGATCCAAGAGCGGGGTGAAACTAATCATTTTTTATCAAGATACATCTTCAATGAAATTAAAGAGAGTGAGGTAGATATGATATCTCCCCAGTTACCTCCTTCCTGATTATCCAGAAGCCATTGTATCGATGGATTGATATCTTCTTCTCCTGACAGAATCAGCGCCTGTATAACCAGGTTGCTTGTAGCAGTATAAGTCCAGCCGCCTGATTGCCTTTTTGAGATAAGCCAGCCTGCACGGTCTTTTATGAACTCCCTGTACCTGCTGTGATTTTGTTTTATGAGAGCCGTGATGATGAGCGATGTTGTGCCTGCATACTCCCATTTTTCCCCGTAATTGCGATACAGCCACTCGCATCCCTGTTCATTTTTTATACCTGCATCCCCAAGAGCGATCAGTGCATACGAGGTATCAATCTCGTTATTGTTCCAGTTGTCGTTTTTTTGCTGCTTGAGGATCCAGTTGATCGTCTCTGGATATATTATCCCGCATCCTGCCAGTGCGCTGTATGCCCTTGCCGTATCAGGAATGGGCCTGTCTGTTTCCCAGAATGCGTTTTTTCTCTTTGATAAGAGTATCTCAATCAAATCAGAGGTGTTCTCGTTCCATAATGATAACGCCTGGATTGATCTGGACAGGTCTTTAACTGAAGCGGACTTCTGGGTTTTTAGCCATTCAATTGCGGCTCTGGCAACACTTTGTATATCAATTTCATCTCCTGATCCCATAAATTTTCTCGGTCTATGAAACACCTGCGCCTATCTTCCTCAAATCCTCAAAAAAGCCAGGGTACGATATGCTGACCGACTCTACTGTGTCGATCGTTGTATCACCTGCTACTATACCGGCTACAGCCAGCGCCATGACGATCCTGTGGTCATCCCAGCCATGTACCTCTGCTCCTTTAATACTCCTGCCTTTGATGATCAGCCTGTCTTTTTCCTCTGTAATGTCCACGCCCATTTTCTTCAGTTCAACGGTCATTGCATGAAGCCTGTCTGTTTCTTTATATCTCACATGCTCTGCATTCTCGATGACCATGGTTCCCTCAGATGCAGCGCCCAGCACGGCCAGTGTGGGCACAAGATCCGGGGTCTTCCCCACATCTACACTGATGCCTTTTAACCTGCTCTTGCTTACCTTAACCTCTCCTCTTTTCTCATCCCACTGTATTTGCGCCCCCATTCTCCTGAGTATCTCGATCAGGGCTGCATCACCCTGCTCTGAGGGGAATAGATTTTTGATAACTATTTCACCGCACAGTGCTCCCGCAGCCATCATATACGAAGCAGAGGAGAAATCACCCGGAACATTGTATGATCTCATGTTGCACTCCTGCTCAGGCGGGATGATAAAAGAGTTCAAGCCATCTGTGATTATCCTGACGCCTGCATCCTGGAGCATCTTGACCGTAATATTAACATATGGTCTGGATTTTAATTCTCCTTTTATCAATATTGAAGTCTCATTCCGTGCAAACGGACATGAGATGAGAAGCGCTGATATGAACTGTGAGCTTATTGATCCGTCAATATAAATACGTCCGCCCCTCATCTTTCCCCTTACCACGATCGGAGCCATGCCGTTGTTGCGTGTGGAGAATGCCTCGGCCCCCAGGTCGTTTAACGCATTCAATAGCGGTGTATTGGGCCTTGTCCTTATACTGGCATCCCCCGTGAGAACAGTCGCGCCATCTGCAAGTGAAGCCACTGCGGTCATTATGCGAAGCGTAGTACCTGAATTGGCAACATCGACTACATTACCAGGGGTTTTTGGTTTTCCTTCAAACCCATTGATTATGAGTGTGTCTTTTTTTGGTTTTGGTTCTATGCTGGCCCCTAAGGCCTCTGATGCTCTTATTGTGGCTTTTGTGTCCTCTGATATAAGCGGGTTGTTGACTGCTGCTTTTTTCGAGAGGGCAGCTATGGCAATAGCCCTGTGGGTGTAGCTCTTTGAGGGAGGGGCATTGACTGTTCCTTTAATATCTGACCTCTGGATTGTAAGCTTCATGGGAGTATGCTAATTGAGAATGCAACTATTTATTGATGCTGATCGTCATGACCATAATTTTTATATATCCAGGCATTAAACTAGATATACTATCTCGTAAATATTGTCTAAGAGATAATCCCATGCAGAAAACAAAGATACTCCTTGACGATTTAGCTGAGAAATAAAGGATATAAATTGAACTGGATTAACAGACTTTTTGGTAAAAAACAGCAATCTGCAACCGAGATATGGTTTGATGAGCTTCCTGTATGGCTTGAGTCTATTTCAGGAAGATTATCAGATGATCTGGGCAGGCAGGCATATTCGCTGTATTCTGATATAAGGAATGCCCTGGAAGAGATAAAGAGAAGTACATCACTGCTTGAAGAAGCAAGACCTGAGGGACGATTTCATCTTAAAATGGTGAAAATCGCCACAAGTAACAGGGATAATATAGTAAAGCAGGTCAGGATACTTGTAGAGAATACAACTATCCCTGAGACCGCTGATGTAAAAACTGTCCTGGGTTTTCATGAAAGAACAATGCAGAGCCTGACTGTATGTCTTGAGAACATAACGAAGAGTTACCGATATGTTAAAATGGTGTTCCTTGAAGAATCAAAACAGGTAATCACAGACGTAAATATGCTTGGAAGGTATATGAACCAGCTTGCAGAATCCATAAAAGAGAAGAAAGACCTGCTTGATGCTGTTGAGAATGCCTCAAAAACAATACAGATTATAAGAGATACACGTTCTGATATTGAGACCGAGAGAAGCTCAATAAAAGATAAAGAAGAAAAAGCTGCCCCTCTTGAGAATGAACTCAGAGATAAACAAATAGCTCTCACCAGGCTCAGGGATAGCCATGCCTGGAAAGAATACCTGCATTACAGGGATGAGCTTGCTGTGCTCAAGAGCAATGCAGAAAAAAAAGAATCTGAGATCAATGGACTTATCTTACGTTTGAATAAACCGTTCAACAGGCTTAAACAGTTAAGTGAAAGCGGAAGATATACACTTGCGCCGCATGTCAGGGAATGTCTGTACCTGTGCTTATCAGATCCTAAATCTGTCGATCCTGAGTTCTTTGTTGAATTCAGGAACATAGCTGAAAGTAATGCACTGAATCTTACATCTGAGAAGCATGATAAAGTGCTGGAGCAGCTTCGAACTGTCACTTCGTCCTTTGATTCATATCAAAAACAATATTATGCCCTGGTGCAGGATATTGAGAAGAAAAAAGATGAAATATCAAGGCTGGATATCAACCAGGACGAGGCAAACATTACTGGTAGAATTGCGGTTCTACAGGATGAACTGGCTGCATCAGGCCAGGAACTTGATATATCAGTAAAACGTCTTGCTTCTCTTACTGATGATCTTGAGCTTAAGAAACAGGAGTTGCAGCAGATTATATACACCATTGACAGCAGAATGAGGATTTTATTTTAATTTACGAATTTTCCCTCACATACTCAACCGCATTCCTGAATATCTGCATACCTGCCCCTTCTTCTGGTAATTCCTCCCGCGTCCATCCTGGATGGTTCGTCCTGTGCTGGAAAGCTTCTGGATGCGGCATCATACCAAAGACCCTGCCTGTCTCATTGCATATAGCGGCGATACTATCCACCGAGCCGTTGGGATTAAATGGGTATCCGGCGAGGTTCCCTGCACCATCCATGTATTGCAGAACGATATGGCTCCCTTTTCTTAACCTTGCAAGTACATCACAGTTTTTAACCACGAATTTTCCTTCGCCGTGGCGTACTGGAAGGTATATACTCTCTATTCCTTTTGTAAATATGCATTTTGAGTTCTGATTTGTCTTCAGGTGTACCCATCTGTCCTCGAACCTGCCTGAGTCATTAAAGGTAAGTGTGACTTCCCGGGTACTGTAATCACCGTTAAATCCAGGCAAAAGCCCCATCTTTACCATCGCCTGGAAACCATTGCATATCCCGATGATCAGTTTACCTGCATCTATGAATTCCTGAACCTGTCCTCCGAGATTATACTTGATCATGTTGGCTAATACCTTGCCAGAGGCGATATCATCCCCGAACGAGAAACCGCCCGGAAGCGCCAGTATATCAAAATCCGACAGTTTCCTTGTTCTGTTAATCAGGTCTGTGAGATGCACCCGCTCAGCCTGTGCTCCTGCAATCCTGAAGGCATGCTGGGTTTCCATATCGCAGTTTATGCCAAAGCCTGTGAGGATGAGAACTTTTGGGGTCATTTTATAACCTCGTCTATGGTCTTCAATAATCTCTCTGCCGTATAAGGTTTTGTCAGAAAAGCATGTACTTTAGTGTCTGCAACTTTCGTAAATTTGTCTTTCTCTGCTAACCCACTAACCGCAATAATTTTGATGTTTGAACTAAGTTTGCTCAGCGCTCGAATGCTGGCCGGCCCCTCCATAATCGGCATAATCATATCCATAAGAACAGCTTTAATTTCCTCTTTATGCTGCAGGTATAATGATATTGCCTCAGCTCCATCACAGGCTGTAATTACTCTGTACCCATATTTTTCCAGTGTTCTTCTTGTGAGCTCGCGGATCTGGACTTCATCATCAACAACGAGGATCAGTTCTCCATGCCCCACAGGTATTTCGTGCTGTTGTTCTTCTGATCTCTGTGTCTGGGTTGTTTTAAGAGCAGGTAAATGGATCTTAAACGTCGTTCCTCTCCCAGCTTGTGAATACACATTTATAAACCCACCGTGGCTTTTCACAATTGCAAGAGCTGTTGATAATCCGAGACCGGTACCTTTACCGGGCTCTTTTGTCGTGAAGAATGGTTCAAAGATCCTATCGAATATCTCAGGGTGAATACCATCTCCAGTATCCGAAACAGCAATGACGATGTATGGACCGACCTTAGCCTCGATATTCATCTGCACATAGTTCTCATCGATGAGAATATTTTCAGCAGTGATGCTCAAGATACCGCCGTATGGCATTGCATCGCGTGCATTTACGCAGAGGTTCATTAGAACCTGATGCAGTTGTGTAGCATCCCCAGAGATCATCCAGAGGTCTTTGAGTATATCGGTTCTAATTTCAATAGATCTTGGGAATGTCTCTTTTATGATCCTCACGATCTCAGATATAATGTGTGTTACTTGAATCGCTATACGTTCACCCTCAACCCCCCGTGCAAATGACATAACCTGCTTCACCAGATTAGCTCCACGATGTGCGCTCCTTTCGACAATATCAAGTAACTTCTGGCTTTCTTCATCTGTAAATCTCTCTCGCAGTAATTCCAGTGACAGCATTATCGGTGTCAGTATATTGTTGATATCATGCGCTATGCCCCCGGCAAGTGTGCCTATGCTCTCCATGCGCTGGGCCCTGAGTAACTGCGCTTCCAGTTTTTTCTTCTCAGTGATATCTCTAACAACAGAGTGCACCTCCAGTTTACCCATGTAGGTGCATGGAATCGCCACTACCTCCACATCTACGGGTGTGCCATCTAACCTGATGAACCTCTCTTCGATCAGCGGTACCTCCTTTCCTTCTTTCTCCATACTGAGGCGTTCCTTGACGATCTCATAATAATCAGGGTGTATTATATCCATTAGTGGTTTTCCAATGAGTTCCTGCGGGTTTGAGGCACCCAGAATTTTTGCGGCTACAGGATTGGCAAAAACAAACTCATGTAGGTCATGGACAATGATCCCATCTGGAGAGAACTCCACAAGACGGCGGTAGCGTTCCTCGCTTGCACGCAGGGCCTCCTCAGCTCTCCTGCGCTCTATGATCTCAGCCTGTAATGCTCTGTTGGCTTCCTCCAGTTCTGCTGTTCGTTCCTGGACCCGTAGCTCTAACTCATCGTGCGCTCTGTGCAGTGCCTCCTCCATCCGCTTGCGCTCGGTGATATCGCGGGAGATGCTGCCTGCCATGAAGCCTTTACTTGTCTTGATAATAAAAATCAACGTCTGAACGCTGCACTGCGTTCCATCGGGACGCTGCATCTCTGTCTCCCATAACCTGTTCAACCAGTGTGATTGCCCTGTTCTTATTAATCCAAGCAAATTAGCTTTTAGCCGTTCGTACATTTCTGGGGTTTTCATCTCTGGAGGGGCCATCTGGAACTGTATATCCCAGATAGGCCTACCTACAGCTTCAGCCCGCTTAAGACCAGTAATATGCTCCTCGCCATGGTTCCACTCAATTATGGTTCCCTGTTCATCGGTCAGAACGATACCGTCGCCCGATTGCTCAACAATGCTGCGGAATTTTTCCTCGCTCTTCCGCAGCTCCTCTTCCATCCGTTTGCGCTCTGTGATATCGGTGATAATGCCCATAATGGCTATCGGCTCACCTGTGCTGTCTTTGATCACAGAGGCATTCATCCAGACAGGGAATGCATGCCCATCCTTATGCCTGACCATAATCTCCCCGACCCAGCGCCCTGTCTCTTTTATACCTGGAAGTATCATCGAGCTTGCGAACTCTGGATCTACAGTCATTTCATTGATATGCTTTCCTTTGTACTCAGCAGGGGAGAAACCGTATATCTCTTCTACAGCCCTGTTGGAATAGAGTATATAGCCCCCAAGATCAGTGATTTGAACCCCGTTGGGGGCTTCTTCTACAGCCTCAGAGAACAGCATGAGCGATTCCTCTGCCCGCCTGCGCTCAAGTGCATGTACAAATATCTCTCCCACCATCTTGAGAAGACGTATATCCTCTTCAGGCCATGTTTTTTCCACTCTCACTGAATCGAATCCAAGGAACCCGATAAGGGAGGTACCAGAGACCATAGGAACAACTATGAGGGATTTGATATCCTGCATCTGGAAATGCTCTTTTTCAGCATATGCTTCAGGCGGGAGATCGGTAACACGGAGAACATGAAAAGTCTCAAGTTTTTTTATTCGATCTGCAAACCATGGCAGATCATCAACCGATAATCCTTTCAGGTTCTGGATCTGCGGCTCAATCCCATCGTCGCACCACTCATGGGTATTATCCATCTTTATCCCGCCATCGTAGAACATGAAAACATAGCTGCGGTCAACATCGGCAAACTCCCCGATTGTTTTTAACGTGTGATCTATACTGCTATCAACCTCATCCGCTGAGATGTTGATAAAGCGTGTAGATATGCCAGCAATGAGCTTTTCCATTTCGATCCTGTGCTGTAATGCCTCTTCTGCATGCTTTCGCTCGGTAATATCCCTTGCGATCCCCTGGGTTCCAACAATCTCCCCTTTCTCGTTTCTGAGAACCCTTACGTTGTGAAGGACATTTGTAATCCTGCCGCTCTTTGATACCAGCCTGTTCTCATAAAGACCATCGATGCTGCGTTCAATCATCTCCATGAATTTCTCTCCAGTTCTCTCCCTGTCGTCAGGATGAATCCACTTCAACCACGATTTGCCAATCGCCTCTTCTGGCGTAGTCTCCAGTATTCTGTAACCAGCATCGTTCATGAATACCTGGTTGCCCTCTTTATCAAAAATATATATGATATCAGTCGTGAGTTCAACGAGGTTTCTGTATCTCTCCTCAGATTCATTAATCAGCCTCTCAGCCCGCTTGCGTTCGGCATTTTCGATAAGCTCCCACTCACCTCCCCGTTTAATAATAACGAATCGATGGGTGCCGACCGCATCGATGACTTCCGATGCCCCACATTTATCAAGAGGATAGGTACAGATAGCCAGCATCCGATATCTATCGATTGCATTGTTTACCTCATTCTCATAATTAGCCAGTTTTCCCCGGTCGATTCTTTCAGGCCAGATCGTATCGCCTGTTACCCTTATGCCGGCATAACCCTCTGCCAGGGCCTGGTTCAATTTATCGATCCAGGCATCGAGAACTCTGTGCAGGTTGAAACTGCCGTCTTTGAGATACCATTCGGTATGCGGAACAATCTCTATCTGTCCTTTTTCTAGATATCGATCGAAATCAGGCACGGTCTTCATCATTGCTTCCCTGGCATCTTTTTCACTAATAGGCTCAGAAGTAACCCACATGCAGAATTCGTTATTCTCTAATCCTGTTTTAAAATAAGGTACTAAAATATCAATTAAGTCCTCTCTGGTCTGATAAAACAAACAAAAGTGTGTACCCCACTGGACTTGACCGATCCTATCGATTCCAGTATTTCTTCTTTTTTCTTCCATCTCAGTTTCCTCGAATTTTTAATAATCGGAGATATCGTTTTATTGGATCCATTATTCCCATATAAGAGTCCCATCCTGTCGGTATAATTGTTATATTTAGTACCATACCGGGTCTCCTATTTCTCTAATCCAGTATTTATTTGATGCAATTATACCAATCTATTTAAGAATTGCTCTTTAGTTTTATTTTCCCTCCCCATAAAATAAATAGGGGAGATGGTACTGATTTACCACTTATAATAATAATAGTTATAATTTTTAACAACAATAAATTTATAAGTTGAGAAGTTATTAAAGAGGTAGTTAATAGCCTGGTGAGTCATCAGCTCATCCAGTCTTAAAATAAAGTTATCAAAGAGGTGAAAAAAGATGAAAAAGGCTATGATTCTACTGGCTGTTGCAATACTCCTGATATCAATGGTCAGTGGAGCATCTCAACCAAAAGTGAAAGAGGTAAGAGAGAAACATGAGGCTGAGTTATTCGCTATCGAAGGTGTCTCTGGTGTTTCTGTAGATGAGGAGAAGAATGAAATCATCGTTTACATCGAAAGACCGGAAGTAAGCATGAAAGTTCCAAAAGCCCTCGATGGTTTCCCGGTGAGATCCAGGGTGATAGGTAGAATACAGGCCCTGCAAACTACAACTGCAGCCCAGACATCCATTAAAAAAACCCCGGTGACCAAGTATTCAAGAACAGGAATCCATAGGCCGGTATTCGGTGGTATAAGTGTAGGGAATCCGAATATCACAGCAGGTACGCTCGGATTGGTTACCTATGATAATTATGTTCTGAGCAATGCACATGTCCTGGCAATGGATAACAACGCAAATTTCCTTCCGATAGGAACTCCAATCTGGCAGCCGGGTAAATACGATGGAGGAACGAGTGATGATGAGATAGGAAAACTTCACAACTACATACACATTGAATTCAACAACGAATCGGCAAACAACTATGCAGATGCAGCAATCTCAAATCTAACCGTTGGTGGAAATCAAGGTATAGTTCTAAATAAGAATAATGACGGATTCTATACAATAAACGGCAGCACAAATGTCTCAATCGGAGAAACAGTTAGAAAGAGCGGAAGAACCTCAGGTGTTACTACAAATAAAGTTATAGATACAAACGCATCAGTAAAAGTCTTCTACGATAATAACTGGGCAATATTCAAGGAACAGATACTTGTTCGACAACCATTCATACGAGGAGGGGATAGCGGTTCAGCCGTAGATAAAAACGGCAGATTTGTAGGACTTGCGTTTGCCGGCTCAAATATCGTTGCAGTTGTTAACAAGGCTGAGCATGTCATAAATGGTCTGGGCATCTCAATATAGAACAAGAGAGCAAAAATTAAAAAACGATCTTTTTTACTTTTCTATCTTTATTTTAATTGACCCGGGTACAGGCAGCATATAATCACCTGTGAAAAAGCAAATGCTTGAATTTTCATAAGCGGATTGATTTCTATAGCATCATGAACCCTCTGGGGTTCATCCAACCCCTGTATATATATAGGGGTAGATACAATCAAATTTTGATGAATAAGGAATTACTCATCAATCGGGTCATAAGCATCTTAATCAGCGCTGGCTTCGTCATATCAGCCCGCTGCGATATCCGCCCAAGAAGTTTTGACCTGGCAGCAAGGCGGGGGGATCTATTACTCTTAATCAAGGTACTGTACAATATCGATGGATTAAATGAGGGAACTGCCAGCGGGATGCTTTATCTCTCAAAGCATCTGAATGGAAACCCGATTATTATTGGTGAAAAAACCCGCGATCACTCATTAGAGGCAGGTGTAGTCTATTTCAGGTACGGGGTTCCTTCAATTGATGTAAATACATTGAATGATTATTTTATTGAGGATAGCCCGCCTCTGATCTATGCTGAACATGGCGGTTTGTATGTGAATATCGATGGGACTGCCTTAAGAGAGGAGCGAATCAGTAGAAATATCTCTCTTGGGGCTCTTGCATCTTTACTTGGTGTCTCCAGAAGGACTGTAAGCAAATACGAAGAAGGTGAGATGGCAGCAAGTGTCGATGTTGCCCTCAGGCTTGAGAAGATACTGGATAGAGGATTCATTGCTGCTGTTGAATTATTTGAGAGATGTTTCCCGGACGATGCGCACAGGCAAGAACATATCGAGAAAAAATCGCTGGATACCCTCTCTATCCTTAAAAGCATGGGATTTGATGTTTTACCGATCTCACATGCTCCTTTTGATGCTGTATCCATTTCCGCAGATCGGAGGGATGAGAATGCCACGATACTGACCGGTGTGGGTGAGTATACCAGTACAATGGTCAAAAAAGCGCACCTGATGAGCAGTATATCAGAAGTGGCTCTTACGCAGTCACTCCTGATCATACATGGGGCAAGTAAAGCAAAGAATATTGAGAGAACAGTACTTGTAGAAGATAAAGAACTTAAGAAGTTCAGCGACAAAGATGATTTTATAGACCTGCTACAGAAACGGGGACGAAGGATAGAGGTTACTTAGAACATATGCCTGATAAGATCGACTGGTATGATGAATTTGTAGATTTTAACTATACTCTGGCAAAGGACGACCTTGTTTGCCTGTACTATTTTGAGCCGGCAAAGGGGATCAGTGCTACAGAGGCCATTGGAAGAATAGCCTCTGAGAGTTCTGCTGGAACCTGGACTACACTTAATAAGCTACCTGACAGGGTATCCAGGATCAAGGCGCGTGCCTTTGAACTGAACAGTAACTACGTTAAAGTAGCTTACCCGATAGACCTGTGGGAACCTGGAAATGCGCCACAGTTGCTGAGCGGGATTGCAGGCAATATCTTCGGGATGAGGGCGCTGCGAAACTTAAGGCTGATAGATGCATCGCTGCCGGAGGATTATATAAAACATTTCAGAGGGCCGAATTTTGGAATCCAGGGAATAAGATCTCTACTGAGGATTAAAAAAAGACCTGTTACAGGCGCAGTACCAAAACCAAAAATAGGATTCAGCGCAGAAGAACATGCGCAAATTGCATTTGAGACATGGATGGGCGGGTTTGATCTTGTAAAAGATGATGAGAACCTGACCTCTACCTCTTTTAATCGCTTTGAGGACAGGGTAGAGCGAATGGCAAAATTAAGAGATAAAGCGCAAGAGCAAACAGGAGAACAGAAGGATGCACTTCTGAATATCACAGGTGAAACAAACGAGATGGTACGTAAGGCCAGACTCCTTCATGATTTTGGCTTTCGATTTGCCATGATCGATGTGGTCACATGCGGTACTGCGGCAGTACAGACACTGAGGAAAGAGTGCGGTGATCTGGGCATAGCCATACATGCCCACCGTGCCATGCATGCTGCCTTTGATCGGAACCCCAGACATGGAATATCCATGTATTTTTTAGCAAAACTAATGCGATTAATAGGTGTTGATGAGATTCATGTGGGTACAGCAGTTGGAAAACTGGTAGGCAGTAGAGAGGAGGTAATTCAGATTGCAAATATGCTGCGGGACTCCAGTGTAAAAGCTAATACTGTGCTTGCGCAGGACTGGGGATTGATAAAGCCTGTTCTTCCTGTCTCTTCAGGAGGTCTTCATCCAGGTCTTGTCCCATCTGTGATGCAAATCCTTGGAAATGATTGCACGCTGCTTGTTAGCGGCGGAATACACGGGCACCCTGAGGGAACGCGTGCAGGCGCAAAGGCTGTTATGCAGGCAATAGAGGCATCAATGGAAGGGATCGACTTAAGAGAATATGCAAAAAAGAACAAAGAGTTACAGCAGGCACTGGATAAATGGGGTTATCTCAGGCCTAAATGATCATTCAGACTAAAAGAAGCTCTTTATTAAATCGCTTGTTGAAGCTCTATTACTGCTTTCGCTTATTTTGATTATCTTCTGCGCTTTCCTTTTATCTGGCGGGCATCCTGAGCACTCATAAATAAAATGGATAAAACCGGTTTCAGGATTCTCAACTGTTTTTTTATGCTCATATGAAGTGCTGCAGTCCGGACATGTCCCGACCTTGGGAACATTCTCATTGCAGTGCTGACACTTACAGACTACAACATCTATAACCTCATTCTTTGTGTTTATGGCAGATAATTTATACTCATCACTGTTTGGTTCAGAAGGCATACTCTTATTTATTAAATATTCAAGACATGTATTAAAGCTTATTGTTTTATTATGATAATTCCAAAACCCCACACAACGAAACCTTTATTCATCTCTATGTTATAACATGAAAAAGAGGTGAATTATTTGAACGAACAGATCCCATTATATAGAATAGATTTTTCACGTGCTATTCAGACTGCATGCTTAAACTGCGGTGATAGACACAGATCAAACTGTCCAGTGGGGTTAGCAAAAGCGCAGATCAAAAGCACAGACGATCTGTTAGCTGAGTTTTATAAGAACGGGTAAAACCAAAATATATTATATTCCTGAGGGCATAAAGGCCTCTTGTGCCGAATATAGCAGTGCTTGTTTCAGGAAGAGGTTCAAACCTTCAGGCGATCATAGATAGCATTGAGGCCGATTATCTCAAGGCGCGGATCGCGGTTGTAATCAGTGATGTGGAAAATGCCTACGCACTTGAACGTGCAAGAAGGCATGGAATAGAAGCTGTTTTTATAGATCCGAAAAGATTCACATCAAAGGAACTATACGAGAAGGAGATCATTCGGCTCTTAAAAAACCATGGTGTTGAGCTTATACTTCTTGCAGGGTATATGAGGATAGTCGGAGATGTGCTGCTTTCTGCATATAAAAATCGGATACTTAATATCCATCCCTCACTTCTCCCTGCCTTTGCCGGACTTCATGCGCAGAAGCAGGCATCTGACTATGGTGTAAAAGTAGCAGGATGCACGGTTCATTTTGTGGACGAAACGCTTGATAGAGGGCCGATCATCCTGCAAAGATGTGTGGAAGTTAAAGAGGACGATACACCTGATACCCTTGCAGACAGGATACTTGAACAGGAGCACAAGATTTATCCCGAAGCTGTGAAATTGTTTGTCGAAAATAGACTACGTATAGAAGGACGAAAAGTGAGAATCATAGAGTAAAAGGAATTATTATGCCGCTAAAAAACATCGACCCGGAAATCTACCAGATATTGGAACAGGAGATAGAGAGACAGAGAAATAAACTGGACCTGATAGCATCTGAGAACTATGCAAGTCGAGCAGTGCTCCAGGCACAGGGCTCGGTAATGACAAATAAATACGCTGAGGGTTATCCGGGAAAGCGGTACTATGGCGGATGTGAGTTTGTGGATGCTGCTGAGAACCTGGCGATAGAGAGGGCAAAAAAACTGTTTAGGGCGGAGCACGTTAATGTGCAGCCGCATTCAGGCTCACAGGCAAACATGGCTGTATATCTTGCGGTATTGAGATGCGGTGACACGATCATGAGTATGGATCTATCACACGGGGGGCATCTCTCTCATGGTAGTCCTGTGAGCTTCTCAGGAAAGTTATTCAATATAGTCCCATATGGAGTGGATAGAGAGACAAAAACGATAGATTATGATGCCCTGATGGAGATTGCCATGAAGCACAGACCGAAACTCATCGTATCTGGAGCAAGTGCATACCCACGTGAGCTTGATTTTGCGCGCTTTAGGGAGATAGCCGATGAGGTTGATGCGTACCTGCTGGCTGATATAGCACACATTGCAGGGCTTGTGGCAGCCGGCATACACAATGACCCCGTACCTTATGCTGATTTTGTCACTTCGACCACGCACAAGACATTAAGAGGCCCGCGCGGCGGCATGATAATGTGCAGATCAGAGTATGCCAGGGAGATCGATAAGATGGTCTTCCCGGGAATACAGGGCGGCCCTCTCATGCATGTCATAGCCGCAAAAGCGGTTGCGTTCAAAGAAGCGATGGGAGAAAATTTCAGGGATTACCAGAGGCAAATTGTAGCAAATGCTAAGAAGCTTGCATCAGAACTCACATCAAGCGGCTATGAGCTTGTATCAGGCGGCACGGATAATCACCTGATGCTTGTTGATCTTACCCCTCTTGATATCACGGGCAGGGATGCTGAGGCAAAACTGGGCGAGGCCGGGATCATTTTGAATAAAAACACCATACCTTTTGAAACAAAAAGCCCGTTTATCACAAGCGGTATCCGTATAGGAACGCCGGCGGCCACAACACGGGGGATGAAGGAGAGGGAGATGGAGATTATTTCATGGGCGATCGATGAGACTCTCCACAACATGAACAATACAGATAAAATAAAGGAAGTAGAGAGAACCATTCTTGAGCTGTGCAGGCGTTTTCCTATCCCGTATGAGTGAGGTTATACTATGCAGGAGCTTCCAGAAGTAACGGATCCACGCATTATTGATGGAAGGAAAATAGCTCAGGGTATCGAGGCTGATGTAAAGAGAGGAGTTGAAGAATTCATTAAAGAACACGGCATCAGACCTGCTCTTGCCACCGTACTCGTGGGGGAGCATCCTCCTTCGAAACTGTATGTCAAGCTCAAGCACTGGGCATGTAAGCGTGTGGGTATAATATCTGAAGACCACAAGCTTCCGCAGGAGACAACACATGAGGAGATAATCGAACTCATCGCGACCCTGAACAAACGGCATGAGATACACGGGATACTGGTGCAGTTGCCCCTGCCAGGACATATTGATGAGCGCGAGGTGATGATGCATATATCACCTGAGAAGGATGTGGATGGTTTTAACCCGCTTAACATGGGTAAGATGCTTATCGGGCGCGAGGGGTTTGTGCCGTGCACGCCCAAAGGCATTATCCGTGCCCTTGAGGAATTCAAGATCGAGCCACATGGCATGGAAGTGGTGGTCGTGGGACACAGCAACGTGGTAGGAAAGCCAGCAGCAATGATGCTCTTGAACCGCAATGCAACCGTAAGGATATGCCATGTTTATACAAGGGATCTAAAGAGCCACACAGGAGAAGCTGATATCCTCATAGTGGCAACAGGCGTGCGCGGGCTGATTAAAGCAGATATGGTAAAAGAAGGCGCAATCGTATTCGATGTAGGTATAACATGGCAGGATAATAAGGTCTACGGGGATGTAGATTTTGATGAGGTTTTGCCCAGGGTGAAATTGATATCACCTGTACCAGGGGGCGTGGGGCCTATGACGATAGCGATCCTTATGGAGCACACGCTTATGGCTGCAAGGATGCAGCGGTGAGAGCTCACCACATAAAAACAATCGCCACTGAGTGCAGGTGACTTCGAAGGAAATGGCAAGCCAGGTGGGTAAGGCTTGCAGCGCACCTTTACAGTCGCCCACATTGAAGCCCTGCGCCGACTTTAAAGATTTGAATACCTTCACCCCGCTCTTACCATAGGATTATGGATATAGGCTTTAGAGTAGCAACTATGGATAGAACGGCAAATAAAGGAAGATCAAGCAGGATATTGAGACAGGAATTTCCACATCTCAGAGATTGGTGTGAAGATCATCTATGGGCTCATGGTTGCTATCATGGCTCGGTTGGGCAGGGCTGGGAAGTGGTTGAAAAATACATTTCCACCCAGAACTGTACAAGCGGTGAAAAAGCTTTATAGGCAAAAAACGCTAACAAGCCCTGTATCCTTCAAGTACGGGGTATAGTGACTGTATGCAATAAACGTTATCATGCTCGGTGAGAAAAAAAATAAAAACCAAAATCCTTCTGAAACGCTGAAATTCAGGCGCGTTTTTCGACAAATTGTCGATAGCCTTCAATTACTAATAACGAACAATTAATAGAATTATATTCTGCAAAGAGAGATTAACGATATATTCTATTAGGATAAATAACAGAATCTCATTGGAGTTAATTTTATGGCAAATAAACAACACCTTCATCTAATCAAGGAAGGTGTAGATATTTGGAATGAATGGAGGAAAAGCAATCCAAGAATATTACCTAAGCTCGATAAAGCTAATCTAAGTGGAGTAGATCTTTGTGGAGCGAACCTCACTGAGGCTAGTCTTAATAATGCAGATTTGAGTAAAGCAAACCTCACTGGAGCTAATCTTTGTAAAGCGAATCTAAGCCATGCTAATCTGAGTGGAGCTAACCTTACTAGAGTGAATCTTATTAGAGCGAACCTTGATGGAGCTAATCTTCTTGAGGTGGAGCTCAGTGAAGCAGATCTTATAGGCGCTTTTCTTGAAGGAGCGAACTTTAATGGAGCAAAGCTAAATAAAATAGATCTCAATGGTGTTTATCTCGAAGGAGAAAGCCTCCATGAGGCGATAAAGAAAGCCACACTCCGAGGGCCTCCATGAAGCGTACCCCAGCAGAGCAAGAATTGCGCCTGAATTTAACACAAAACCAATAGAATTTATAGAATTTCAAATACCGAGCATGAATTCTGATGCCCCGTTTTTCGAAAACGGGGTCAGGTGACTGGCGTGCCTCGAAACATAAGAGAGAAAGTATGACAAATAAGACATCAGAAAATAATAACAAAATGTCTCTGGGGTTGAAATCCCACCATTCGAGTCTGTTCTCGAATGAAGAGAACGGGAAGTGCGATGCTGAAAAGCGTTGTGCGGAGTTCCCGTATCGGCAGCCATAGCCCTGAACAGCAAGTAAACCAGAAGTGGCCTTATCGTGATGTGACGTCCCCAGTCACGACGGAAACAAAAGCAGACTCAACTGAAGGAATAAAGGTAGCCGATGATATAACCTGTATGGGAAAGTCGAAGCAATGCGTTATTGAGACGTCAGATGAACCCATAGTAGCGATGATGGTTGAACCGATGAAACACAGAACCTGTATCGCTTTAAAATCGCCAATACCGCTTCGGATTCGATTCTGATTCTATCTTGGCTTTGGTCATCAAAAGGTCTGTTTAGGCAGCAGACGTCCATATAAATTCTCATGAGTAATTATTGCGAACTTTGCGGTGAGTATCCAATAAAACCCAATCATGACCAAGGAAGATGCTTATTTCCATATCTTCCCGCTATAGCTATTCGTCACAGGACACCCCAGGCACCTGTTAGATATATGGTGGGTGCATTCCTTGCAGTTGCATCCACTCCCGCACGGCGGAGTATCGCTGTAACCAAAGTTCATTTTTAAAGGCAGGATCAGATCTTTCAGCGGGGTGATCACAATACTGACCTCAGCGCTCTGGACCGATGGGTTATTTCTCAGGTGTCCATCCACAATAGCCTCCAGTGTGGCGATATCCTCGCTCACGAAAAAAAGGCACAGGTTGTGTTTTCCTGAGACAATGAGGCCATTCAGGAAATAGGGACAGTCCTTGAAGATCTCAAGCACGGATGAGGTATTGCTTGCTACCACGTCCACCTTGGCCATATAAAGGTTTACTTTTTTTAGATTCATACCCACAACATGGGCCAGCGCTCCTTTTTGTTTGAGTTTATGGATCCTGGCACTGACAGATGGCTGGGATATCTTAAGTTTTTCTGCTATATCGCTCTGGGACATCTCAGGGTCTTTTTCCAGCAGGGATAAAATCTCCCGGTCTCTTTTATCAAGGTCAAGAAATTCTCGCATAGCCCTAAATACTCATAGATAGATAAATAAGTTATCTATAGCTTAAAATTCAATCTAATAATTTGACTATATCTTACAGCCATTAAATTTATAAATTATAAAGCACATACAAACATATCAATAGATGAGATCTGACTGTGCCTTGCAGCCATTAAATTTATCTAATATATAATAAATATAAAAGTGAAAGAACATGAAAAGAAAAATTGTATCGATAGATGAGGAAAAATGCAACGGCTGCGGTCTGTGCATCCCTAACTGTGCTGAAGGGGCAATAAAAATCATAGATGGGAAAGCAAAGCTTATAGATGACAGGTTCTGCGATGGTCTTGGCGCATGCCTTGGACACTGCCCGCAGGACGCGATTGCGGTAATTGAAAGAGATGCACCAGAATTTGATGAGGAAGCGGTAAAAATGAATTTAACACCAAATAAACATGAGAGAAGTATGCCGCTCGCATGTCCGGGCAGCATGGCAATGGATTTCAGAAGCGGAAAAGCAGGAGTATCACAGGGAACATCACAGCGGCAAAAATCTGAATTGAGGCAGTGGCCTGTGCAACTGACACTTGTTTCACCTGAGGCATCGTATTTCAAGAATGCCGATCTGCTTGTAGCCGCTGACTGCATTCCATTCGCATACCCGAATTTCCATACTGATTTCCTTGCAGGAAAGTCGCTGGTTATAGGCTGCCCAAAACTGGACGATGCAGAATTTTATGCAGATAAACTGACCGAATTGATCAAGAGGAACAATATTAAAAGCATAACACTTGTCAATATGGAAGTGCCCTGCTGTTTCGGGCTTCAGAGAATAGTAGAGGATGCAGTACAGAGGTCAGGCAAGGTTTTGCCGATAAGACAGACGGTAATAACGATAAGAGGAGAAAAGCAGTATTAGATGAGATCATGGGCTGCATCGATGAGATGGATTACGAGATACTGCTCCCGAGCAGCTCTATTAAGGAATGCGCCGATTATATAAAGAAAAACTTTAAGGAAATCTATTATGTGAAACAGGGCTACAGGATTTTTAATACTTATTTGATAGGGATCTCCCCTATCCCTGTAGCAGTGGATAATGATTATGTTATTATGCCCTATGTTAAACCGTGCCATGGAAGTTTTGTTCTAAAAATAAAAGGAAAAGAGGAAGTTAAGAGGTTAAGAGCAGGTAAATAGGGTCGGCATAATACCGATAATTACAGAAAAAAACCGCAAAGGTTAAGAATTATAAAAAGTTCTCCGGGTGCCATGAAGAAATTCCGGGAACGTGAGGATGCGGGCTCATCCGTTATCGGTGTAGTCCTGCTGGTGGGACTGGCGGTGGTCATGGTCTCAACAATAGCGCTGTCTGTTTTTGCCTTCGGTGCCTTCGAGCCCCAGCCGCCCGCGCCGCAGGCTAAGATTGAGGTGGTGGAGGCGAAAGGGGGACTGCCAAGTTTTGGCCAGGCAGGAGTATCATTTGAGAAGAACACTATCCAACTGAAGCATAAAGGAGGTGATTCACTGGACATTAAGAACACGAAAATAATAATAACCGGAAGAGGACAGTCTCATACGCCATGCGCCAATCCTTGTCCCTATGTACCGCCACATCCAAATATAGGTAATGTGCAAGTTATTTACCTAAATTTAACAAAATATGGTAAAATCAATAAATACAACACAAATAACCCTACTCTACAAGATGGATTTTGGGCAGCAGGGGAATATTTACTGCTGTCAGGAGCAGATAGCCTAAACTCTAACGATGCTCAATCTAGTGTTTGGGTAATTGTAGATGGAAATGGTGAAACTTCAAATAATTATGGATTTAAAGTAGGAGAGAGAATTTATATCACCATAATTGATACTATTACAAATCAAATCATTTCTACAACATCTACCTTGGTGCGACGGGCCTAAACCCTCTCCGTATCCTCACTTCCGCACTGTGGGCACGGTATCGGGATAAAGTTGGGGTCGGCCTCAAATACAAAGCTGCAAACGCTGCATCTGAAGAATACAACAGACTGATTTATTTCCTCTTGCATAGCCGCATATTATCATAACATGAAATAAATTTTTCGCTATCCAGGATTAATAATGCTATAAAAAAGAACAGACCTGTTCTCTTAAAAAAGAGTACAGGATCTGTTATTGTATTGTTTAGCTTTTACTGTGTAGCCTTAAGTGCGTCTATTCGTCCGTGGCCTGTGAAGACATCATAGCCAGAAGGAGATAGATCAACAGCAGTCTTCTCCAATTTGCTCTGGATCTTGCCTGGAGAAATACCCGCAGAAAGCATCAGCGCCACTGTCCCTGTGACGTGCGGGGTGGCCATTGATGTACCGTTCATCGCCTTATAGGAGCTCCCTTTATATGTAGAATGGACAGATACTCCTGGCGCTGCTACATCAACTTCTTTTCCATCGCTGCTGAACTTTGCCACAGCATCTTTTGAATTAGTCGCTGCTACAGCGATAGTAGAATCGTACTTTGCAGGATAGATCACATTATTCGTCGCCGGGTTGCCATCACCAGAATTGCCTGCTGCAGCAACAACTATAACTCCCTTAGCTCTGGCATTATCGACAGCCTTCTTTAATGCCTTGGAATCGCTCTTTCCGCCCAGGCTCATGCTGATAACCTGCATATCATTCTTAACTGCCCAGTCTATGCCCTGGATGATATCGCTATAACTGCCTTTGCCCTGGTTGTTCAATACTTTTACGGCGTAAAGTGATGCCTGAGGGGCAACACCGACTACTCCAATACCATTGTCCTCAGCAGCAATTGTTCCAGCAACATGCGTCCCATGGCCATTCTTATCTGTCCAGCGTTTGGGATCTGTACTACCGTCACGAGAGCCGGATCCAACGAAATTAACTCCGCCCTTGATATTGGCTTGAAGGTCAGGATGATCATACTGTATTCCAGTATCCAGGATTGCTACCTTGATTCCTTTACCTTTATTAGGATCATTAGTAACCTGCCATGCCTTATCTGCATTTATCTTGGTGATACCCCAGGGAGCAACCTGGCTTGGACCCTTATCTTTATCCTTGTGTCTGGTCTCTTCTACGGAGTCTTCTACTAGATCTCCTAATGCCTCAGCCTCATAATCAGGCTCTATATACTCTATCCCAGGATGTTTTTTCAGTGTCTCGATTTTATCCTTTGATAATCTGGTGGCAATTGCATTTATGGATGTAAGTTGCCGCTCTATCTCTCCTTCATGCTCCTTAACCAGGGCAGATCCCTGAGCTAAGGCAGATTCTTGGTTGTCTTTGAAAACTATTATTACATTCTCTTTTTCAGATGGTGCAATACTTCCTACAGCCGAAATATTCAAAAGCAGGATAGATGCAACCAATATTGTACTCAACTTTTTAATACGTTTTCTCATATTGATTTTTTCTCCGTTTGAATCTACATTCAGCACGTATAACACATTTTGATAAAAGGTAAAATGTGTTAATTCCTATCCTACGTGCAGACAAGTTATCACACATAATGATATTTAAACTTTGTGGAGAATTTGGCAATGTATAAAATTATTTAGAAACCGATAGATAGTGACATTTTTAAAAAAGGAAAATCGCAAAAATCCACAGTTGTACTTTATATATTTTTACACAGAGTTCCAGGAGAAAGATATATAAATCCACAGCTATACAGATACTATTTTATTTTACCTTACTTCGTGCAGGTATGGATTGTTGGGGTTATATGCAACCGATTG
>DYGR01000001.1 GCA_020724545.1 Candidatus Methanoperedens nitratireducens | reverse complement strand
CAGAGAGGTTGTATGAGCGAAGGAATCTCCCGCCGAAAGAAGGGAGAGGGTTCAACAGATATCCTGGTATAGCATCTAATACAGAATATACTGTCAGGATGTCTTCAAAGGCATACTGCGGGAAAAATTCTTTGAGATGAACTATATTCAGTCGATCCACCATCCACTGTCCTGTGCGCCTACCGTAGATCGGGCTTTTGTAGTCCAGCACATATTTTTCCATCATGCTGATTGAAGAGCCGCAAAGCACAAGCATTATTTTGCTTTTTTTAAGCATAGAGTCCCACTTGTCCTGCAGCACAGATAGTATTTCCGGGAATTTTTCGATAATAAAAGGGAACTCGTCAATGATTAAAACAAATCTTTCTTTCCCTTTTTCTGCAAGATAGAGAAAGAAATCATCCCATCCATTGAGGGGCGAACGTGCAAGTGAAATATCGTTGAAAAATTCCATCAATATCAGATTTAATCTGCGCAGGGTATCTTCCTTCGACTCTATTCTGCCGAGAAAATACAGTACTTTAACGTTATCGCTAAGAATATGTTTCTATATATCAACTGCGCTGTTCGATATGCTGGAGTGTTTTTCGCCAAATGGGTTTTCAATATCATTATTATTCATCAAAAATATCTGTACCTCAGCCTGGACAGGCGCAAGAGAACGCCCCTGATAGAGTAGAACAGTATTATTATGATCTGTGCGAACACCACACCTGTAACATCTGCAGCAATATCCATTGCGCCGGCACTTCTTCCCGGCACGAACACCTGGTGGAACTCATCGCTCACACCATAGAGCGCCCCTATAAAGACAGAAAGCATCACCGCCGATGC
This sequence comes from Candidatus Methanoperedens nitratireducens, assembly GCA_020724545.1. GTDB lineage: Archaea > Halobacteriota > Methanosarcinia > Methanosarcinales > Methanoperedenaceae > Methanoperedens > Methanoperedens nitroreducens_B. Next base: position 121,225 of record DYGR01000001.1, on the reverse strand, counting down.
AATGGATCTCCCGCTGCTTCTCAGAGTCAGGTATAACAGAAGCCCGAACCCGAAATAAAGCATTATGTGGAGCAGTTTATCGCGCTGCATCACCAGAGGGGAGAGTGGCGAAAGCAGGAGCGCATAATCGCTGTGATGAAAAAGGCGGATGAGGTCATTCAGCATAAGCATGCCTGTTCTGGGAAGCCTCAGGTCTGAGATAGATGACAGGTAAAATATCATGATGGCATATCCGAGCGTGATAGCCAGGAAAATGTTGAATTTTGTTAACTTAATGGAATTAAAATTGGTTCTCAAAGACCTCAGGCAGTCTATCATCCTATTTATCATCTGCCTTAATCTGAGAGTTCACACAGCATATAACACTTATGTCACTTCCCCCAGAACGGATTCTCTCTCCTCTTTATCTCCATAAATGCCATGAGCGCCTCTTTATCCTCAACCGACATCGACTCGAAGAGCTCCTGCTCAGCGATCTTCGCATGTTTCTCAGGCACATCAATATAGAGTATATCCCCTTCCTTTATATGGCGCCCCACAATCGGCCCGTCTATAGCAACAGCCACTTCCTTGCCTTTTGCAGCCTCGCTGATATTCTCATTGTGCTCCTGGATGCCCTTTATCCTTCCTACAACTGTGCCGTCCTCTTTCATCACGCCAAGGTTGGTTCTTATCACTCCGCCCATCACGCGCACACCCACGACAGCAGGCTTGCTCTGCCTGAACGTACAGTTGGGCAGTATCATAAACCTGCCTGGCTTTATGATGGTCTCATAGCGCCTCTTCTCGATGAGCTGTTTTTGTTCTGTCACCCACTTATTATAATCCTCGATAAGCTTGTAGATAACATCATCTATGAACACCTTGATATCCGAACCAGCCAGCTCATCTCTGGCATCAGGGAGGATATCCACATTGAACCCGACGATCACTGATAGAAGCGGGTCTTTTATGGTCTTTACCTCTGTGACATCGCGTTTTGATATATCGCCTATATCTGCCCTGTGTATCGGTATATTCTCTTTCTTCAATTCGTTCACAATAGCTTCAAGTGAGCCGATGGTATCTGCTTTAATCAATATCCCGCTTGCCTGGGTCTCGATCCTTACAGCATCTATCTCGGATTTTATTTGCTTTGCCAGTTCATCGACATTGCCCACTGCCACCCTTATCTGTGAGCCTGCAAGTGCATCTTCAAGATTTGGTGCCGAAATTTTAACACCCGATGCGGCAACCACTTTCTTTACCCGCTTGAATTTCTCCTCAGCGCGCATTTCAGAAAGCGGCCTGGGTTTCAAAAGAGCCCGTACCTTAGTAACTATAGGGCCTCCCAGACTTCCCACAACTATAGTATCTCCAACATCTAATTCACCGTCGTATAATATCACATCCAGTGTTGTTCCAAGACCCACCTCTTCCTTTACCTCAAGAACAGTTCCTGTACCTGGCCCAACAGCCCTGTATTCAAGATCTTTTTCAAGGAACCTCTTGGCAAGCCCCATCAACACCATGAGGATATCAGGTATGCCCTCGCCAGTCTTTGCACTGAGCGGTATCACGCCTATATTTCGCTGGAAATCGCGCACCCTGTCGTACCGATCTGAGCTGAACCCCATTTCATAGAGCTTGCCTATCACCACGTATAATTTTTCATCCAGCGCAGTTTTAACATGCTCTGCCTGTTTTGGGTATGATAATATGAATGGCTTGCCAGGTTGCGGGTTCCAGCCTGAGATCCTATCGATCTTATTTGCAGCAACCACAAACGGCGTTTTAAATCTCTTAAGTATTTCCACTGCCTCAGTGGTCTGGGGCTGGAATCCTTCGTTTATATCAACAACAAGTACTGCAAGATCTGCCAGTGCTCCTCCCCTTGCCCTGAGTGTAGTAAACGCCCTGTGTCCCGGTGTATCGATAAAGAGCAGTCCGGGTACATTTGTCTCCCCTCTAAAGATAGGTCCGCATACACGTTTTATTACATCAAGCGGTACTTCAGTTGCACCGATATGCTGCGTTATCAGGCCAGCCTCTCGCTCCGCTATTGTAGTGCCTCTTATCTTATCAAGAAGCGATGTTTTACCGTGATCGACATGTCCCATAACACATACTATGGGAGTGCGCAGATTCTGTGCCATATTCATTAGATTATACTAAACTCCAATTTTATATTACTTTTTATTTGTTTTTCTATGTTATAATAGTTATTGCAAACGCAATAACGCTTTATGTATCATTAAAACATATAAAACTATCATAAGTATATCATACCTTATCCCTACATCAAAAATCTGTTTTTGCGCCGAAGGTAATCTAAAAAGAAATATATCCAAAAATTCTGCTGCTTAATCTTATATAGCTTTTAGCATATAAGAATTACTATGGACATATCGCTGCCTCATAAGGAAAATGTGCCGAGATCTTACAAGTGCGCGATACTGACAATAAGCACTTCGCGATACGAAAAATATGGTAGGGTAGACAGGCCAGAGCGCGCCGAGGATGTATCAGGGAAACTCATCTGGGGCATGGTTCAGGTACAGGGTTGCACTGTAGTACATTACGAATTAATCCCTGACAGCATCGAGGTGATAAAAGAAGCATTAAAAAGATGCCTGTACTCAGAAGCCGATGTGATAATATCAAGCGGGGGAACAGGTCTTACACCTGCAGATGTCACGATCGAAGCAGTGATGCCGTTTCTTGAAAAAGAGATGCCGGGTTTTGGAGAGCTCTTCAGATATAAAAGCATTGAGCAGATCGGAAATGCGGTAATACTTACACGGGCAATCGCAGGAGTTGCACGCAAGAAAGCGATATTCTGCCTCCCGGGCTCACCAAATGCAGTTAAGCTTGCCCTTGAGCTTGTGCTGCCCGAGATGGGACATGTCCTCAAGCATGTGAAGGGACAGTAGATGGAATACAAGTGGAAAGCAATGCTGACTGTCTGGATAGGGTTCTTTATGGCCACGCTTGACGGCAGCATAGTGAACGTAGCTCTTCCAACGCTCACAGAGTACTTCAGGACAGATATAACGACAATCGAATGGGTGGTAATGGCATATCTACTGACGATCACAAGTTTGCTCTTAAGTCTTGGCAGGCTCTCTGATATGTTTGGCAGAAAACAAATATTTGCAGCAGGGATCGCGATTTTTACTATAGGTTCTGGACTATGCGCTATTTCAGCGACTGAGGGGCAGTTGATATTCTACAGGGTGATACAGGGCATCGGTGCTGCAATGCTGATGGCTACAGGCGTTGCCATAATCACGCATGCATTTCCCCCAAGAGAGAGGGGTAAAGCAATGGGATTGATCGGGACTGTTGTAGCGATCGGTTCCATGGCAGGACCTGTTACAGGCGGATTTTTAATCGAGAATGTAGGGTGGCAGTCTATCTTTTATATCAATATACCGATCGGGCTCTTCGGGACAGCGATGGCGCTTAGGGTTCTTCAGAAGGATGAGACTACTATAGGGCAGACCTTTGATATACCAGGCGCACTCACCCTTTTTATAAGTCTAGTATCGTTATTACTTGCCCTGAGCCATGGTCAAAAACTCGGATGGGGATCTAAATATATTATTTTACTTTTTGTTCTATCAATCGCATTCTTTATTATTTTCATTATCGTCGAGACTGGAGCCAGACATCCTATGATGGAATTGCGGCATTTTAGAAATAGACCGTTCGCAGCAGCCAATATCAGCGCGCTTATAAGTTTTACCGCCATGTTCAGCGTCATATTCTTAATGCCCTTCTTTCTTGAGAGAGAGCTTGGATACTCACCACAGGAGGTTGGCATTATGTTTTTGGCAGTACCGCTTATTATGTCTGTTGTAGCCCCGATCAGCGGCTGGTTATCTGACAGGACAAATTCGTATATCCTCAGTTCAACAGGAGTGGGGATTTCAAGCCTGTCTATCCTGTCGCTCAGTTTTATGTCATCATCCTCAGATTTTATAGATGTTTCATCACGCCTGGCGTTATTTGGTCTTGGTATGGGGTTGTTCCAGGCGCCAAATAACAGCATAATAATGGGCTCTCTCCCGAAAGAACAGCTTGGTATTGCAGCAGGTACCATGGGGACGATGAGGAATATGGGTATGGTAATAGGTGTAGCCATCTCAGGCGCTGTTTTCTCAAACAGGCATGTTTATTACGGAGGTATTGATAGTTCTTTCCTGCCCGCTTTCCGTGATACATACATCATCGCTGCTGTTATATGCGGTATCGCTATGCTGACATCACTTATCAGGAGCAAGGGGAAATGAAATTCATTGTGGACAGGATGCTGGGAAGGCTTGCGCGCTGGCTTCGTCTCTTCGGGTACGATACCCTTGAAATAAATAAGCAGGAGAATGAGGACGATATACTGCTGGAGATGGCAGAGAGGGATGGAAGGATCCTGATCTCAAGGGATATAGTGCTTATCAGAAGAGCAATAAAGAGGGGGATCAGGGCATATCTGATACAGTCTCCTGAAATTATAGAACAGCTCAAGGAAATGCAGAAGGAATTCAATATTAAGTTTGAGCCTGAAATGGAGAGGTGCAGCATCTGTAACTCTATTATCAGAAGGGTTGAGCCTGAAGAGATGGAGCTTATTAAAGAGAAGGAGTACGTGTATCCAGTAAGGTTTGAGAACGGAACAGAATTCTGGATATGCGATAGATGCGGACAGGTGTACTGGCAGGGGAAGCACTGGGAGAATATTAAGGAGATGGTGAATAAGTTAAAAGGCTAATTTTGTATTGGTTGGTTTTTTTTATATATATATATAAAAATTTACCGTTAGATTGATATATAACCTGGTATCATTGACAGAGCAATAATATTGTGTAAGGGGAAATTCAATTAATAAAATTGAGTCCAGGCCGAGGATATGCAGACGATGAAAACCAGAGAAACAACAAAAGAGCAACTTATAAAGGTGCATGAGCCGGGACTGTACTGGCTGGTTCTGAACGAGCCGCCACCTGCGGGGGATTAGATGGGCATCCCTCTTCGTGTGTTAATAGTCGAGGATTCAGATGATGATGCCCTGCTGCTCGTGCATGAGATACGCCGTGGCGGCTACGATCCGATTTTTGAACGCGTGGACACAGCAGAGACCATGAGCGCAGCGCTTGCAGATAAGGCATGGGACATTATCCTTGCCGATTATGTCATGCCTCAATTCAGTGGGCTTGAGGCACTGAAGGTAATGCAGAGAAGCGGAATTGACCTGCCGTTCATAGTTGTATCCGGGAAGATCGTGGAGTCCACGGCTATAGAGACCATGAAGGCCGGCGCACATGATTATATAATGAAAGGCAGTCTGGCGAAGCTTATTCCCACGGTCAGGCGCGAGCTGCGTGAAGCAGATGAGCGGCGAAAAAGAAATGAGGCCGAGAGGGCGCTACGGGAGAGCGAGGAACGTTTTCGGGTTGCGCTTAAGAACTCTTCTATCCTGGTTTTCAATCAAGACAGGGAACTCCGCTATACCTGGATTTATAACCCTCATCCTAATTTTTGCAATGGAACGGTACTTGGCAAAACAGATGCAGATTTATTCCAGCCTGATGAGGCTTTCAATTTAACACAGATCAAGCGTCAGGTGCTGGAAACTGGTATCGGAGTGCGGGAAGAAGTGCAGGTTATTCTCAACGGTGAGCAATTGTTCTATGATCTCACTGTCGAGCCTTTGTGTGATCCAGCGGGCGTAGTAGTTGGGATCACCTGCTCAGGTATAAATATTACAGAGCGCAAGCTAGCTGAAGAAGAGATCCGTCTCTTGCAAACAATGACTCAGGCGATCAGCGAAGCTCCAGATTTTCACTCGGCGATAGAGATTGTACTCAGTAAGGTATGTGAAGCCACAGCATGGGATTATGGGGACGCGTGGTTTCCAAGCAAAGATGGATCAGTTCTAGAATGCAGTCCAGCATGGTATGGCAGCTGCATGAGCCTGGAGAAATTTAGAAAACTTAGCGAGCGGTTCACATTTCCGCCTGGTACTGGACTGCCCGGGCGGGTCTGGGACTCCAAGAAAGTAGAGTGGGTTCAGGATCTTTCAATATGCTCAGTCACAAATTATCCCCGTGACCAGATTGCAAAAGAAGCTGGCCTTAAAGCCTGTATGGGAGTTCCAATCATAGTTAACGACCAGGTATCGGTTGTTCTCGTATTTTACATGTTTGAACGCCGTGATGAGGATAAACTGTTAGTTGGGATAATTTCAGCGATTGCGACTCAATTAGGCACGGTAATTCAGCACAAGCAAGTTGAGGAGAGAATACGAGAACAGGCCACACTTCTTGATAAAGCGCAGGATGCTATCATCGTTCAGGATTTAGAACATCGCATTACCTACTGGAATAAAGGCGCTATGGGCTTGTATGGCTGGACGGCAGAGGAAGCTACAGGCAAAAACGCAGATGAGCTTCTATATAAAGAAGAGCCACCAGAGCTTATTGAGGCAAATAAGAGCGTGACCGAGGAAGGAGAGTGGATGGGCGAGCTGCGCCAGATAACTAAAGATGGTAAAGAGATCATTGTCGAGAGCCACTGGACTCTGGTGCACGATAACCAGGAAAAACTAAAATCGATACTTATCATCAATACAGATATCACTGAGAAGAAAAAACTCCAGGCTCAATTGCTGCAAGCTCAGAGGATGGAGAGCATAGGTACACTCGCAGGCGGTCTTGCGCACAACATTAACAATATGCTGACACCAATGATGCTATCGCTGCAGATGCTAAGAAACAAATTCACCGATGAAGAGAGTCAGAGGCTGCTTAATATCCTTGAAAAAAATACACAATACTCGGCTGATTTGATAAAGCAGGTCATGTCATTTACGCGGGGTATAGAAGGTGAGCGCAAGACTATTCAAGTAACAGACCTTATTTCTGATATAGAGAAGATAGCAAAAGAAACATTTCCAAAATCCATCGAAGTTAGAGCCGCTGTACCTGAAGACCTGTGGAACACCTCTGGAGATGCTACGCAGTTGTATCAGGTTCTGATGAACATATGCATGAATGCCCGCGATGCTATGCCAGATGGCGGTGTTCTGAACATATCTGCTGAAAATCTTTTAGTTGATGAGAACTACGCTCGCGTTAATATCGAGGCTAAGGCTGGCTCATATGTTGTTATCGCAGTCTCGGATACTGGAACCAGTATTCCTCCTAAGGTACTGGATAGAATCTTTGAACCGTTCTTCACGACAAAAGAGTTTGGCAAAGGCACTGGTCTTGGTCTCTCGGTATCCCTTGCAATTGTGAAAAGTCACGGCGGATTTATAAATGTGCACAGTGAAACTGGTAAAGGTACTACATTTAGAATCCATTTGCCCGCTCTTATAACAACTGAAATACAAAAAACGAAAGAGCTACAGTTTGAAATGCCCTCAGGAAAAGGAGAATTGATCCTTGTTGTTGATGATGAAGTCTCAGTTCGTGATATTACCAGTTTGATACTGGAAACAAATGGATATAAAGTGATCACAGCCGATGATGGTGCAGAGGCTATTACACTGTACTTGCAGTATAGAAATGAAATTAAGACAGTTATAATGGATATGATGATGCCTGTTATGGAAGGTACGGAGAGTGTTCGAGCACTGCACAAAATTAATCCTGAAATCAGGATTATTGCAGCAAGTGGATTAACCGAGAAAGACAAACTTGCAAAAGTTCCAGGCAACCATGTAAAAGCATTTTTGTCAAAGCCTTATAATGCTGAGGTATTGTTGAAAACCATATACGAGGTTCTAAGCGCGAAATAGAAAAGCTAACTTAGGTAAAATGTTATTGCTCATTCTCTACCGGCAGATCCGGATTGTTGCCCCACTCTGCCCATGAGCCGTTGTAAACCCTGATTTTAGGGTATCCCAGCAGTCTCAGCGTGAAGTACGTGTGGGCAGCCCTTACAGCGAGCTGGCAGTGGGTTATTATTTCCTTTTCTTTGGTAACGCCCTGTTCGCTGAACATCTCGTTTAGCTCAGAAGCAGGTTTGAATGTCCGATCATCTTTTATGCTCTTTTTCCACTCTATATTGACTGCCCCTGGTATGTGTCCCCCTCGTTTTGCCCTGATCTTTTTACCCATGTATTCCTCAGGTGACCTGACATCCAGTATCACCACATCTGGATTGGACATAGTCTCAAGTATTCTCCTTGCTGTGGCTACCCTGTCAGTATCGGGCCGTGGTATAAATGTCCTTCTCTCGATCCTGGGGACAAGGGTAGTAACCTCCCTGTTCTCCGCCACCCATTTTTGAAACCCACCGTTCAATATGCCTGCCTTCTTATGTCCCAGGTATTCAAGCACCCAGAAAAGGCGAGCCGCATAGTGGCCTGAGTTATCATCATAGGCTACTACCAGTATATCCCTGTCGATCCCCAGGCTTCCAAGAAGGTCGGGTGTATTTGCAGGAGGGAAGCCCCTGTTTACGTTATCATCTCCTGTTATATCCATGTGGTTCAGATGCACCGCGTTTTTAATATGCCCTTTATCATATTCCTTCTCTGGCCGCAGATCCACGATCCGGATATCTGCATCATCCAGATGCCTGGATAGCCAGTCAGTCTCGATGAGCAGTTCAGGGTTGGTGTAGGTTCCCTCACCGATTTTATTGGTGTTTGTGGTAGTGCCAGAAGCCATTATAATCAGGGATTGTCTGGCTTTATAGTATAAATGAGTTCTGGTAATCTAGCGCATGGCAGCACTTTTAGCTATTAGTACATACATAAACTGCCATAAAGCCTTCAGAATACTCTGCTTCATCGATATGGAATCCCGTTTTTTTAAGTAGCTCTTCCATGATCCATCCAGGGGTTGTATATTCATCCCTGATGGCAGTCTCTGCATCATCTGCCAGTTCATCACCTGCAGCCTGCCTGACTCCCTCAATCCAGTTGTTGAAAAAACCCATGTAATTATCAACATCAAACGAGTACACCGTATCCCTTAAGTAAAGCTTCCCTCCCTCCTTTAGCATTCCATGTATGCGCCTCAACGCGATCATTTTCCAGAAATCGGGAAGATGGTGCAGTGCCAGTTGCGATACAACTGCATCCAGAGGCTCGCCGGCGTGCTCGTACGTCAGAAACCCTGCATTATGAAATTCTATGTTCTTTATCCCGCGCATTGCTGCCTTTCGCTGCGCAAATTCAAGCATTTGTACTGAGACATCGGTCGCATAAATTTTTGAGCAATGTTGAGCTGCCTCTATCGCAAACTCTCCTGTTCCTGTACCGAATTCGAGAACAGTCTGATTTCGGGTAAGATTTATCGAGTTCAGGATTTTTTCAGTCTCTTCCTTAATATCTCTTAGCTTTTGCATTCGTGAATCATATGCCTGAACTTCCCGTATATCCGCATAGTCAGTGCCTACCTGTTTCATTTCATTATACTGCCATCCGGGATATGGATTCATTTTTTTCTCTCTGTTTGGTTCGAAATTATTTCAATGCTTTTATTTTGATTTAGATTGCCTTCTATTTTCCCATCTCTGGAACATTCCTGGTCTATCCTGTGGCCGTTCTACAAATCCATATTTCTTGTAAAATTTTGAGGCTCCCTTTGCTGCCATTAGACCAATAAAGGCGCTGCTGCACACATGTGAGCGGAGATAATTCATCAAGGCATCCATGATGCGTTTGCCAATTCCCTTCCTCTGGAACCCGGGTAGAACCATTATATCCTGGATATAAAAATAGATACCATCACCTATCACTCTTCCACATCCAATTACCTCATCTCTGTAAATTACACATACAGAATATAGAGAATTATGTAAGCCAGCTTCTGCTGCTATATCATTCACCCTATCCCAGCCAACTGCTTTGCATAGTCTCTGATACTCTTCTACAGTTGGAGAGCGTTCAATCAGGGTTATGTTCATTTTCCCCTCTCTTTCCATACGCTGTCCCCTCGTCTCTTAAATAATCCATACTATCCAGAGGCCTTATAATTTTTCCCAGACATATACAGGATAGCGCTCAGGACCGCAAGCACCTTTTTATTTTTACTGATCTTGCGGTAATCTTATTAAACCGTTATACTGATCAAAATGTTCATCAAAAGCGAAGGCTTCAATAATTCCAAGCCGATCCATGACTGCAAAGCTCGTACAATCTGTAAAGCTGAATCCTTTATCCCTATGTTTGACAAGTATCTCCCATGCTTTCTTTTCATCCTGGGATGTTACGCGGACAAGGGTTGCTATTAGTTCATTCCATAGTTTTTCACCTATCTCAACCGCAACGCCATAACCCAGGCGATTCTTAGTAAGGGTAATTATCTCATCTGCAACATAATTCGTGGTAATCAGTGAATGGGTTAATGAATCTTTGAATTTTACCGCAGCAGTGTGATCTGAATCGTTTTTATCCAGAAGAGCATACCATGCTCCAGTATCAACGAATATTGGCAAAATTAATCCCTTCAATATAGGTATCTGTCATGCTTTCGTACGACGTCGGTTTTATTCCCTCTTCCGATGCCGGTTATCCTTGATAATTCCTTCTTTTGTGAGTTCAAAAGTTCGGCTTCCTCATCCGGTATAAGTATAAGGTGTACATGCTTATGCTCTGGAAGATTAACTTTTTGAAGGGGTTTGAATTTGCCATCCTTGTAAACAGCCGGTATTGCTTCAGTCATGGTATTTTATTAAGATTGATCTGTCTTTAGATAAAGATTTCTTATTGCCAGCAACTATAGTATATAAATAGCACTTACCTTTTTAAGTTCACATATACAATAACCCCCGCATGCACAGACCCGAACTTCTTGCACCTGTCGGCAGCAGAGAAGCCCTTATAGCAGCAATCGAGAATGGAGCCGATGCTGTGTATTTTGGCGGTACTGCCTTTAGCGCGCGGCAGTACGCCTCGAACTTCACACACGAGGAGCTTGAATGGGCTATAGATTATGCGCATATAAGAGGGGTTCGGGCTTATGTTACCGTGAATACGCTCATCAAGGATTCCGAACTTGAAGATGCCTGCGAATACCTTCAATTCCTCTGCAACTGCGGCGCGGATGCGGTCATAGTGCAGGACCCTGGCATCCTGAGGTTATTGCGCAATCAGCTTCCAGAGCTTCCTGTCCATGCCAGTACCCAGATGACCATTCATAACATGGAGGGCGTGAGGTTCCTGCAGGACATGGGCGTAAAACGCGTGGTGCCAGCACGCGAGTTATCCCTGGATGAAATTCGCAGGATAAGATCAAAAACCAGAATTGAGATTGAGACCTTTATCCACGGGGCTTTGTGTTTTTCATATTCCGGGCAGTGTCTTTTGAGCAGCATGATAGGGGGGAGAAGCGGCAATCGTGGATACTGCGCCCAGCCGTGCCGGAAAAAATACAGGATAAACGGAGTTGAGGGCTATCTTCTCAGTCCAAGGGATCTCAATATGAGCGAGCATATCGGTTCCCTTATAGGCGCAGGGATCGACTCCTTCAAGATAGAAGGGAGGATGAAGCGTCCTGAATACGTGGCAGGGGTGGTTGGAGTTTACAGGAAGCTTATTGACAGGTACTCTGGATCTCCTGAGAACTTTCGGGTAACAGAAGCTGAGAAGCATACATTGCGCCAGTTATTTAACCGGAAATTCACTACAGGGTACTTCTTTGGGAACCCAGGAGATCAATTGATGAGCCGGGAATATCCACATAATCGCGGTACAGAGCTTGGCAGAGTAGTTGATTTTGATATACGAAAAAAGCAGGCATCCATATATCTTAAAGCTCCACTGAGGGCAGGGGACGGCATAGGGATGGAAGGACGGGACAGCGGGATAATCATCCGGGATATGTATACTGGCAGTAAAAGGACTGCATATGCAGATCCAGGTTCTGTGGTTGAACTTAAAATACCCTTTGAGGCAGACAGGGGCGATGCTGTTTTCAAGACATTCGACAGCCTGCTCATGGCATCATTGAGAACAAAAGATAGCAAAAATAATAAGAAGATCCCGGTAAAAATGTCTTTTACAGCCAGATCTGGAGAGCATACTGAACTTCGCATCAGCGATGGTGAGAACGAAGCAGTAATACAGGGTGGGATCGCAGGCCAGGCAGAAGGCAGGCCTATCTCAGAGAGTTCGATAGCCCACCAGTTGAAAAAGCTGGGGAATACCATCTTCGAGGCGCATGAAACTTCGTTTGATATAGTGGATAATATCTTTATTCCTGTCTCAGAGCTTAATTCTCTTCGCCGCGCTGCTGTTGCCCGGCTTGAGAGGGAGCGCACGCTTAAATGGAAACGTCAGTGTAAAAGACCGGGAATAACTTTTGAGAAAAAAGAGGTAGAATACAGGCCAGACCTATCTGTAAATACTGGCTCTGTTGAATGTCTTGAAGCTGCAATTTCAGGCGGAGCAGAGGTTATCTATATAGGCAAAGAAGTATTCGGTAAAATGGATAAAAATGATTACAGTTATGCTATCGAATATGGAAGAGAAAAGGGTGTGAGCGTGTTTATCAGTACACCGCAAATAGCAAGAGAGATGGGGAACCTGAATGCGTATCTTAATCCAGATGGTTTCCTTGTTGCAAATGCCGGGATTCTATATTATCTTAGCAGGCTAGATCCCATCAAGCCCATAGTCATCGATTATCCCTTCAACGTTTTCAACAGGCTCACAATGGAGCATCTTTTAAATTACAGCCAGAGGGTGACACTTTCTCCAGAGCTTACACTTGATGAGATCAGAGACCTGACGCCATCTGGCCCAACTGAGTGCATAGTGCACGGCCTCTTTCCCCTCATGGTCTCTGAGCATAATCTTGTAAGCTGCCTTTTTCCTCAGGGCGAGATCCAGGATGCTGTACTAAAGGATGAGAGGGGTTTTGCTTTTCCTGTCATGACAGATACACAGGGACGTACCTGTATCATGAATTCCCGCGAGTTATGTATGCTTGAATACGTGCCTGATCTGATTAAGGCAGGCGTTAGCTGTCTGCGGATAGAAGCAACAATGTATGATAAGGAATCAACAAAAAGAATAACTCAGGCATACAGGAAAGCTATAGACGATAGTACTGGCGGTAAGAGGATGGGTAACAATTGCAGTAATCCTGGTGAATTTACAACAGGCCATTATTTCAGAGGGGTGCTCTAACAATGGAAAATTAAAGAGGAATCTAAACTGAGGAGCAAAATAACCATAAGGAACCTACCTGATCTTCCTGTTAATTTTGATTACCAGTATGGCCTGGCCTCGATGCTCTATTTCAGACTTGCAGATGCAGCCTCATGAGCCTGAGAATCCAGGCAAGCCCTGAACTGCTAAAGTTCGCCTATGATGCAGGTCTGGGAGAGAAGAATGCCATGGGGTTCGGGTGCGTGGATTTAATAAATAGCAGCCAACAGATAAAAAATTTAACCGCAGATGAACGCAGATAAACGCAGATTTGTTGATCGGGTGCTGCATTCATATTACCTTCCAGTTAGCCAAAACAAGAAGAATGGCTCTTTGAAATAGTTTCACTCTGCTCGGGCTGATGAGTTTGTTTAAGTTCGTTTTGAGTTCGTTGTTAATCGTCTTTTTCATTGTTATCTATGAACCAGTTCATAGCCGACTTTGCGGTGGGTATGATTCGTACTTATTCATGCATGGCGCCGCCCCAGTAGCTGGTGTGCCTTCTTTTTTGTGAAACCATTGATCGTTCTTAATGCATGCGAGAGTAGTATATAAATATGTGAAAAAACCATAAAAGACATTAGATGTGCAAAATGCCCCGGACAAAGACACTGCATGCAATTTTTGACGGAAACGTGCTCAGACCTGAAGAGTCTGTGGACTTAGAGCCAAATGCTCGCTATCTTATAACCATTGAGCGTAAAGAAGAAACAGGTCAGAGCCTCTGGGATATACTCAGCAAGTTCTCAGGAAAAGTCAAGGGACCAGAGGACTGGTCAAAAGAGCATGACCATTACTTATACGGAATTCCCAAGCGAGAAAAAGGACGCACTGAATGAAAGCTAGCAAGTTTTTCCTCGATACAGCTTATGTGCTGGCATTGCTTAACCCAAATGATATCTATCACAAAGAAGCCAAAAAACTGCTCACCTCAATGCATTCCGCACGTGAAGTCTGGATAACAGAAGCCGTATTAATCGAAATAGGTAATGCATTATCACGTTCAAATCGTATTGCTGCCGCCGCCTTCATTAACAGTTGTTATATTACCCCAAATGTCAGAGTTGTTTCGGTAGATACATCATTGTTAAAGCGCGCGTTAGACTTTTACAATAATCGTGGAGACAAGGAATGGGGATTAACAGATTGTATCTCTTTTCTTGTAATGACTGATCAGGGTTTGAAAGAGGCTTTAACAGCTGACGACCATTTCCAGCAGGCAGGCTTCCGGGCACTGTTACTGGATTGAACATAATCCCCTTGATATGGTGCTGTAAAGGTTAACCTGCTGGTACAGCAGGCGGGTTCTTCATTGAACATAATCCCCTTGATATGGTGCTGTCCTGCCCCAACTAAGAGCATGCGCTCCCCCGCCCTGAACCCATAGACCGCAAACCGCAGCGGATCTTTGCGGACTCTGCGCGCTTTGCGGTGGGGCTTTTGTATTCAAATTTTGACGGCAACGTGCAAAAAAGTCGTGGATCTTTATAAAGGCAATACCAAACCTGACATCCACGATAAAAAGTTTCTTTTTACCAAAGGTTTTTGTGGAATGAGTTCGATTAAGATTTGAGGAAAAAACGATAGTGATTCCTATAAAACTATCTTGAGAAACACCAGTGGATCGAGTCAAAAATGGGCTCAAAAAAGCTTGGTTAAAATCAGACCTTAGAGGGATTGAAATTTCATGCTGCTCTCCAGTCAGCTTTATATCTTTCATTGTTAAAATCAGACCTTAGAGGGATTGAAATCAACATAGCTCACCTCTCCTCTACCTTTCTTTTTCAGTTAAAATCAGACCTTAGAGGGATTGAAATGTATACATCCGAGGCAATACCCCACTGTGATGCTGCGTTAAAATCAGACCTTAGAGGGATTGAAATCGAATAGAAGAAGGGGTTCTTGTAGCTGGAGGTGGTGTTAAAATCAGACCTTAGAGGGATTGAAATATGAACAAGACACCTCTCCTTCGTAGAAATATCCGCCATGTTAAAATCAGACCTTAGAGGGATTGAAATTCTAGCAGAGAAGGGAGCTAATATGGTAACATGTCCGTTAAAATCAGACCTTAGAGGGATTGAAATGGAAAACAGGAAAGCCACATTTGCCTCAAGTTGCATGGTTAAAATCAGACCTTAGAGGGATTGAAATTCGGAATTTCAACAAATAAAGAACGCAATATGTTTACGTTAAAATCAGACCTTAGAGGGATTGAAATTTCTTTTTCGTCTTGATATGAGCAGGATTTGTTCTCTGGTTAAAATCAGACCTTAGAGGGATTGAAATGTTCCATTCGTCAGCCTCATACCTATGCCGCTCATGGGAATGTTAAAATCAGACCTTAGAGGGATTGAAATCGTTATGAAAGGATTTTAGCCACTCACGTTCGATAATGTTAAAATCAGACCTTAGAGGGATTGAAATTCTCACATCTCAGGACATGCATGGCTTCATATTTTGCGTTAAAATCAGACCTTAGAGGGATTGAAATGGAGCATACAGCGCAGTATCTCGGTCTGAAGGCTTGCTCGTTAAAATCAGACCTTAGAGGGATTGAAATGGGATATCATCAAGCTGGCTATCGCAAGCATCAGCGGTTAAAATCAGACCTTAGAGGGATTGAAATATCTATAAGGCCATTCACGCTACAAGCAACATCGTACGTTAAAATCAGACCTTAGAGGGATTGAAATTTTGTATCTCTAGCTCTTAATGAAATAGTATGACTTGAGTTAAAATCAGACCTTAGAGGGATTGAAATCCCTCTTATGGTTCGTGGGTATCAATATATTTCCATAGTTAAAATCAGACCTTAGAGGGATTGAAATATATATCTTCAGTATATAATATATTAAGATATAAATGTTAAAATCAGACCTTAGAGGGATTGAAATAATGGAGAACATACGATTAAATTTGAATATACAAAACGTTAAAATCAGACCTTAGAGGGATTGAAATCTGTCCTAAAGTTTGAACGACATATTGAAAGTTAATGTTAAAATCAGACCTTAGAGGGATTGAAATTCATTACCTATAACAGCGTTAGCATAATTTTTAGGTTAAAATCAGACCTTAGAGGGATTGAAATTCAGCATAGGTTCCCCGCCATGCCAGATACAGGTTATGTTAAAATCAGACCTTAGAGGGATTGAAATTAATGCAACATCTTTGGATAGCACCACAGCAATAATGTTAAAATCAGACCTTAGAGGGATTGAAATGGATAAATCTATCAAATCCCGTAAATGCTACATTTGGTTAAAATCAGACCTTAGAGGGATTGAAATGGACACAAAGAAAAAAATGCCGTCTGGTGACACGTATGTTAAAATCAGACCTTAGAGGGATTGAAATATCCCTCATAGATACGCTATGGATCTAATCGGTAAAGTTAAAATCAGACCTTAGAGGGATTGAAATCAACCTGCACGTTTATAATTATTATGATTATGTATTGTTAAAATCAGACCTTAGAGGGATTGAAATTGTAGTGAATGACGTGATCACTGTAGTCAAATTAGCGTTAAAATCAGACCTTAGAGGGATTGAAATCTGTATATCCTGTACCACCTGTATTATTTGTTTCAGTGTTAAAATCAGACCTTAGAGGGATTGAAATTTCACACTACGGCCTCACAAAAGAAGAGAAGAAGGTGTTAAAATCAGACCTTAGAGGGATTGAAATTAGTCTCGCTTCCAGTCGCCCAAGTGGCCCATCGTGGTTAAAATCAGACCTTAGAGGGATTGAAATAAAAACAGTTTTTCATGTAAACGATGGAGTTTTCAGTTAAAATCAGACCTTAGAGGGATTGAAATGTGGGCAGAGGACGTTTAAGGAGGACTGAGTGCAATGGTTAAAATCAGACCTTAGAGGGATTGAAATAAGAATGACTGCGTTCGCTTCAGGATCTTTCAACATCGTTAAAATCAGACCTTAGAGGGATTGAAATTCGAGATTCAGAGGTATAAATGGCTTCTAAAATTAAGTTAAAATCAGACCTTAGAGGGATTGAAATCCCTCTGATACTGCTGACCATCTAAGAAAGGCCCTGCGTTAAAATCAGACCTTAGAGGGATTGAAATGTGTTAGGCGGGATGATACTGGAAAGATTCTTGAAAGTTAAAATCAGACCTTAGAGGGATTGAAATTCAAGTTCTTCAAGAAATGCTTTGTCAAGAATCATTTGAGTTAAAATCAGACCTTAGAGGGATTGAAATCTGATCAGGGGTAGCATTGAAAAGTATATGTCAAAATCGTTAAAATCAGACCTTAGAGGGATTGAAATAGGATACCGATATAATGACTTATATATTAGACATAGTTAAAATCAGACCTTAGAGGGATTGAAATCATGAAGAATAACCCGATGACAGAAGAAGAACAGAAAGTTAAAATCAGACCTTAGAGGGATTGAAATCAAGACCCCCTGCAAGGACTTCTGCTGTATATGACAGTTAAAATCAGACCTTAGAGGGATTGAAATTCAGCGTGGCGACGCTTACGGCCGCCGCTCAATTTAAAGTTAAAATCAGACCTTAGAGGGATTGAAATGTGTGTTCCTTGCGCTCAATGGGAATGGGAACACTGTGTTAAAATCAGACCTTAGAGGGATTGAAATGAGTGTGATGGGGGTAACGTATGTGGCTTAGTTCTGTGTTAAAATCAGACCTTAGAGGGATTGAAAGGAGAACAGGATGTAGAGGATTAATTTACATCCTGTTAATCCTGTTAATCCTGTTAATCCTGTTAATCCTGTTAATCCTGTCTAAAAGTTTGAATACTCATTCGTAACCAATCATATGGATCTATATCGGTGTAAAAACCAAATGCATATCAAATTTTCAAACAGGCTCTTAGTATATCACATCACTTCCATTCCCAGAGCTTATCATGCGTGTTCCCGCTCTCATCTTCTTCGTACTCAAAGACTGTCACAATACTGTTGAGATGTGCCAATTTTTGAGACTGTGTCTGGAAGAACTGCGATCCGCGCGCTGTTAATGCTCCTTGTTTTTTGAACCTTCCAACTCCCTGTGCCGTCCAAGTTGCCATCTCATTGTCTTTGGTCATCATGACGCCATGACCCCCTCCATAGAGCATACCATCTGCCCTGATCACTAACCAGTACGTTCCCATATCCGTCACTTCTACTCCAAGAATCTTGCCGCTTCCCTGATACGAAGATTCAATCTTTGGAGATCCTCCTTCAGGAGGTAATACCCTGTTTACTGTTATCTTACCCCGTATTTCTCCTATCATTTCTCCTAGCATATAATTCACCTCCACTCAACTAATTTATTATCTGTATTGGTGGTATTTATACCTTATTATAAAAATATATAACGATAGTTTTAAAACCAGATCAACGGCATCTTCCCTGCAACATATATTCCTGCAATCACAAGAAACGATGAGAAACCCACTATATTAACCGCTCTTTTAATCTGAAAAGGCTCTGGATTACTATATCCATCCCCTAATACATGATAGCCCATCTTCTCAAGCCTTATCCCGAGTGCGCCTGAGACCGCTGACATGGGCCAGCCTGAATTGGGCGATGCGGTCTTATTATGATCGCGGATGCAGGTTCTGACAGCATCAATGGGTTTTCCGAAGAAAACGGATGCAATGAAGATAAACACCAGGGATAACCTCGAAGGCAGCCAGTTCGCCAGGTCATCGAGTCGCGCAGAGGCATAACCAAGCTCAATAAAAGGTTCTTTTTTGTAACCAACCATGGAATCAAGCGTATTGATCATGCGGCAGGCAAGTGCACCAGGGAGACCGAATAAGAGATAATAGAATAGTGGTGAGAGAATTCCATCAACAAAGCTCTCAGCAGTTGATTCTATGACCGCTGAAGCGGACTGGTGTTCATTAAGATCCGATGTATCCCTGCCTACAAAGGTCTTAAGATCACCTCTTACTTTCTCGATCCTTCCCTCATCAAGATCCCTTTTTATCACAAGAGCCGAGGCCAGAAGCATGCGTATGGAAAAGCTGGATTTTAAAAAAAAAGCTGCAGCGATCAGATCCATGAGTCCTGTTCCCGCTGAGGTCATTACCAGTCCGGCGAGCGCGGCTACCCCGATGCAAAAGATCACCATAAACAATCCGTACAGCCTCCTGTGATGCACAGGCGCGCGGCGTACAAGCAGATTTACCAGTTTTCCCATCCAGACGACAGGGTGGATCGACGCAGGCGGCTCACCGAATACGATATCAAACAGCACTGCGAGGATTAAAACCTGGATCCAGAAATCCATAACAATCATAGATCAGGCTCTATTACAATCTCCCATACTTCTTTTATCTTCCTGCCTCTCATCAATTCTTTTAGCACTCTATCTGCGATCTCGCCCTTATGGATAAGATTGCATCTGGCACAGCTCCACACGGTCCCGCCTGTGGATCTGTGCACAAATTCCCCGCCTGTTCTTTCATTCTCACACGGGTAGAACGGACAGAAACAGAAGGTACAGTCCTGCCCCTCAAAATGGCAGGGATAGTACTCGCAATTCAGCCTGCTTCTTGCAGCAGCCCCTCTCTCTAAAGCCATACCGATCTCTTTTTCTGCCAGTTCACTGCCCCATTCTGATATGACACTTGAGAGCGCCTTAACTAACCTCTGGTTCTCACTTCTTCTCCTGACGGCCACCCTTATATGGTTATCAAGAGCAAAAGAGGTACAGTCACGGATAATGATGCCGTGCCTTAACATTCTCCTGGCTAATTCAGTGGAATTCATCAAGAAATCCCTGGCATCAATGAGAATAAAGTTTGTATCACCTGGATACGGCTTAAAACCGCGTATGGCATTGAGTCTGGAGATCAGCCACTCCCGCTCTTTTCTGATCAGTTCAAGTGATCTCTCGATATAATCCTGATTACATCCAAGAAGATGCTCCCCGACTGCAAGACCGATGGAATTAAGGTTCCAGGGAAGGCGGATGCTCTCCAGGAGCTTTGCAAAATCAGGAGAAGCGACTGCAAAACCAATCCTGAGTCCCGGAACTGCATACATTTTTGTAAGTGAGCGTAATACGATAACAAAATCATCTGATGCTGCAAGCCTGGCTATACTCTCTTTTGGATCTGATAACTCGATGAACGCCTCATCCACGAATAAGAAAACACCAGATCTGCTGCATCTTTGAGCAAGCTGCACCACTTCATCGCGTCTTATGAGATTGCCTGTCGGGTTGTTTGGGTTGCAGAGAAAGACAGCCTTATAATTATCAGGTTCTATATCTGTTATGCCGCTGTAATCCACATGCTCAATCCCTGCCCCGAACAGCCTGCACTGGAATTCGTATTCACCGAACGTGGGAGAAGGGATTATCACTTTATCCCCGGGCTCAATAACAGCCTCAGCAAACAGGCGGATCAATTCTGATGAGCCGTTTCCCGGGACTATGTTCTCAGGCGCAGCACCAAGAGACTCTGCTGCTGCTCTTTTAAAGCCCGGATACCTGTTATCAGGATAATTGCTAATAGTTTTATAGGCACCTGAAAAAATTTTATTTAGCTCTGGAGGCCCAAGCGGGTTAAGATTAACACTGAAGTCGAGCAGTTCATCAATACTTTTGCCTGAGACCTCTGCACTTTCTGAAATTCTTGCGCCGTGGATGCAGGGAGTGAGTTCCGTGACAGTTTTTCTTACCCGGTTATATAACACATGCCCTGTTTTGTTGGAAGGCAATATTAAGTTGCTGTCTTGAGAATCACTTCAGCAAGGCGCTCAATCATATCCTTATTCTCAAGCCCGTTAATCCATCTATCTGGGAACGAGCTGATACCGCAAAGCGCCCCGCACAGCGCACCTGTTATGCATGCAATAGAATCGGTATCTCCGCCTGCATTTACTGCCTCGATTACTGCTCTTTCTGGATTCTCAAAATGTCTTGAAAAACAGTAAAAGGCGCATGGAACTGTCTCATATACCAGGTATGATGTTCCCAGTTCAGCAAATACCTCATCCGGCTCACTATCCCTTTTCATGAATGAGAATTCAATCTTTTTTGCAAGACCGGTATCATATTTAGATGCTCTTGAGCAGGCTTCTTTTATGATATCATAACATGACATATCAAGAAGTGCGCATCTTACTCCGATTGCCACAGCCACTGCGCCTGCGATTGCAGCTTTACTGTTATGCGTTGGGATTGATGAGAGCGTAGCATTTGATTCGACCTCATCCAGGCTGTTATAAAAAAGCCCGATAGGTGCGACCCTCATGGCCGAACCGCATGTGGGGATATCGCTTCCTGAATCCCTCCAGCTTACTCCTGAATTTAATCTAAATATAGCAATAGAGCTTGAAGGCCCGATAAGGGATCTCTTCACCGTATCTTCTAAGGCATCAGCACCCCAATGTGCTATCCTGCCAGAGAAATCCAGTACATCAAACCCATTGCATTCGATCAGAGATTCCGCCAGGACGATCATCTGCTCTGTATCATCTGTGTATTGACCTCTTTTAAGCTTATAACCCGGGCATCCCACCTGAGCCTTACCGTAGTCTGTAATATATCCCGGTTTGAGGATATCACTTCTGCTCAGCCCCTCATTCTGTTTTCCAAGTGCATCGCCGATAGCAGCGCCGAGCATACAGCCTGTGTATTTACCTCTTAATTCCTCAATCGGTCTCATGTCATTCTTTCAATAAAAAAGAGCAGAGGAAGATAAATCTTCCTCTAAACCTTTGCTCTATTTACGCCCGTTATAATCATCCATAGGTTTATCTCTTATGGATCTTTCTTATCTTTCAGGCTGAGTGGTACTTTAAAACCTGAGCCTTTCAATTTCTTCTTAATATCAAGTGGACGGAATTTTTTCTTAGGATCATCGAATTTCTTATGATCTTTCTTACGATCATCGAATTTCTTATGATCTTTCTTACGATCATCGAATTTCTTACGATCTTTCTTACGATCATCGAATTTCTTACGATCTTTCTTACGATCATCGAATTTCTTATGATCATCGAATTTCTTATGATCTTTCTTACGATCATCGAATTTCTTATGATCATCGAATTTCTTATGATCAAACCCACCGGCCATAGCTGGTGTTGTCATTCCCATTCCCAGCACAGTAGATACAATCAATGCCAATATTAGTGCTTTTCTCACTTCTTTCACCCCCTTTCAATTTGTATTTATGGACGGCACAAGTGTAACTGCTGACAGCAAGCTTTAACTAAGGATACCCAAATATCCGTTACTTAATGCCGTTAATTAAGAATGTGACTTCATATTATATAAACCTTACTATATTTATATAGTTATTAAAAATTTATTTTATGAAATATAGTTTCATACAGAGGTGATTATCTATCCATTATGATCAGGCCAATAAAAGAATAGAGGAAGGAGAACCTTCCTCTGAAATACACATATTCAAGCTACGCGTGCAGTTTCTATCATCAGGCTAATCCATGTTGTGCTCATGCACTTCTATCGTCTGACCAGGCGACGCTCGAATATGCGACGCTCGAGCACGTCCTGACGATCGATCAGGTCCAGACGCTCGATCAGGTCCGTACGTTCGACCAGGCTGATACGCTCCCGCCCGATCAGGTCGATCTGGTCGAACAGGTCATCAAATTCCCGCACGTTCAGGGTTATAAGCCTATCCAGGCGATCACGTTCCCGCACGTCCAGCCGCTCACGCAGTTCCAGCCGTCTTAACAGGTCCTCACGTTCCCGTATGTTCAGCCTCAAGCGCTCGGATAGTCTCCCACGCTCACGCTCTAACAGGTCAGCACGCCGTCCCAGGAAATCGCGTTCCACCTCGAATAGTTCTATACGTTCCTCAACGTCCAGTTCCCTGATATCACGCTCTAGCACTCTTGTACGCTCACGCTCGAACACGTCCACTTGTTCGTCCAGAAGTCTGCGCTGTTGATCGATCAATCTCTGACGCGCTCTCAGGAAATCACGTGTCCTTACGTCCAGAGACACCTCTTCGAACTCGGACAGTCTTTCACGCTCACGCTCGAATCGATCCACACGTGCGCTCAGGAAACTACGTTCCTGCTCAAACGCTCTCGCACGCGCCAGTGCTATATCACCCAGTCTATCACTCACACGCACACGCACGGTCGGGTTGTTATTATCGTTATCGTCGTTGTTCACGTCAGCCATTGCAGGCAGTGTTGTTGCCGACACAGTAGATACCAGTAATGCCAATATCAATATTTTTTTCACTATTTTCACCCCCTCTCATATTATTTATATTCTACCCGGGATTTTAACTTGACCGGGTAAATGCACCCCCGGATTCGAACCCGGTCATCGGCCCACAGATCCCGACAGGCGCATCGAAGATAATATTTTTCCTACAAAGATGATTTTCTATCCACTTGATACATTTAGTTTTCGGTGAGTGCTAGAACTCTCTTAGAATAATTCAGATATATGTAAAATAAAAGCCCGGGTATTCAGATTATTTTTACTGTGGAAAATGGGAAGTTAGTGACTTCCTCACACCAATAAATTGGCGGGCATCATCGTTCTATCTTATGCACTTGTATGGTTCTTCACCATATTCATCTGCACTTTTAGCCACTAAAATAGCAGAGGAAGATTCATCTTCCTCCAAATCTTTGCTTTTTTTATCCTGAAGAATGCCCATCATACATCGTTCACAGATAATCATTTCTTATGATCATTTAAGATCATCCAGGAGATCATCCAGGAGACCACGTTCCTGTCTGATCAGTCTTCCACGCTGTCTTAGGATATCACGCTCCAGATCGATCAGGTCATCAAGTTCCTGCTCTCTCAGGACATCACGGTCCAGATCATCAAGGATATCACGTTCCAGCTCGAACAGTCTATCACGCTCTCTCAGGGTATCACGTACCTTCTCGATACGCTCTCTCAGTCTCTCACGTACCCTGTCATCCAGGACATCACGCTCCAGATCGATCAGTCTCTCACGTTCACGCTGGATACGCCCTCTCAGGCTTTCACGTTCGAACTCATCCACGTTTGAACTCCCACTCTCTCTCACGTTTGAGTTCTCACGCTCTTCTACGTTTGAACTCTCAGTCTTGTCTATGTCTGAATTCTCATGTTCGTCTACGTTTCCATGCTCGTCCACGTTCTCGTTCCCATTGGCATTACCGTTATCCACTTCAGCCATTGCAGGCAGTGTTATTCCCAACACAACAGATACTAGCAATGCCAATATCAGTAATTTTCGCACTATGTTCGCCCCCTTGTATGTTGTTTATATTGTTCTATCTGTTTATACTGTTCTACTTGCTTGTACTGTTCTACCCGGCATTAAAACCGGGCCAATGCGCCCCCGGGGCTCGAACCCGGCCATTCGGCCCACAGATTCCGACAGGCGTATAGAAGGTAATATTCCATGATATATATCCAAGGCTCCTCATGAGTTCATCCAATCAAAGCCATCAAGATTTAACTGAGGATACCCCCATATCCGTTAACTTGACCTTGTTAACTAAGTAATTTCCTCATGGTATATATACATTACTATATTTTATACTATTTAAAAATTAATTTTATGAGATATATCTCCCTCCACTTGAATAGCAGAGGAAGATTTACCTTTCTCTAAACTTTTGCTCTTTTTTCTATAGTAATGAGGCTATGCCCATAATGATCTTACATGGGTATTCGTTCCATATGGATCATCCACATGTTCAAGCTCATGCGGGCAGTTTCTATATTGCGCTCATCTATGTTCTCATGATCAAACTTTGGTATTTTGAATTAATATATCGATATTCTTCGTATTATCGCAAGATTTTATCTAAAGATTTAATTTTATCTAAAATTTTCGTCAAAATACCATAGTCTATGTCTGAATTTTCATATTTGTATACGCTTGAATTCTCACTCTTGTCTACGTTCGAATTTACAAATTTGTCTACTTTTGGATTCTCACGCTTATCTATGCTTGAATTCCCAGGTTCGTCCACATTATTTGGATTTTCAGATTTTCCTGAGCTTGAATTCCCAAGTTCATCTGCATTATTTGGATTTTCAGATTTTTCTGAGCTTGAATTCCCAAGTTCATCTGCATTTGAACTCTCACTCGTTTCTACGTTTGAATCCTCGCGTTCGTTTACGTTTGAATTCCCGCTCGTTTCTACGTTTGAGTCCTCACGTTCATTTACGTTTGAATTCTCACTCGTTTCTACGTTTGAATCCTCACGTTTATTTACATTTGAATTCCCGATCTCTTTCACGTTTGAGTCCTCACGTTCATTTACGTTTGAACTCTCACGCTCTTCTACGTTTGAATTCTCAACTTCACCTACATCTGAATTCTCACTCGTTCCTACGTTTGAATCCTCACGTTCGTTTACGTTTGAACTCCCACTCGTTCCTACGTTTGAATTCCCGCTCGTTTCTACGTTTGAGTCCTCACGTTCATTTACGTTTGAATTCTCACTCGTTTCTACGTTTGAATCCTCACGTTTATTTACATTTGAATTCCCGATCTCTTTCACGTTTGAGTCCTCACGTTCATTTACGTTTGAACTCTCACGCTCTTCTACGTTTGAATTCTCAACTTCACCTACATCTAAATTCTCACTCGTTCCTACGTTTGAGTCCTCTCGTTCGTTTACGTTTGAATTTCCAATCTCCTTCACGTTTGGATTCTCAACCCTGTCTATGTCTGAATTCTTAAGTTCATCTACGTTTCCATACTTATCCACGTTCTTGTATTCATCGACATTATTCTTGACCACCCCAGCCATTGCAGGCAATGTTATTCCCACCATGGCAGATACTAGCAATGTCAATATTAGTAATTTTCGCACTATGTTCGCCCCCTCGTGTGTTGTTTATACTGTTATACTTGCTTGTACTGTTCTGTCAAAGTTTAAGTTTGACCTTGTTAACTAGGTAATCTCTTATGATATATAAGCATTACTATATTTTATACCTATTAAAAATTAATTTCTCCTATATATAGGATTCTCTATCTACTTGATACATTTAGTTTTCGGTGAACGAGCCCATCGCAGCAGCAAGCCCATCTCCTGTTGGCTCTTGCATTTTAGGCCAGGTTTAAAAATTTTAAGCAATCATTGCTTTAATTTGTATTTTATAAACCACAACCTAAATAATGAAGGAGTTTCTAATCAGCCATTACTTTACACTTAACGTAAACATATATTTTACATTGATTGTAAATGTAGGAACGTGTATGAAGAGTAAATGAGGTGGCATAAGTGAACAGAAAGCAAAAAAATATGCTTGGTATCGGGGTTGTAGCAGTATCGATAATCTACCTGAGTGCGCTGAGTTTCAGCAACGCCCTCTCATTCTACTATGAAGTAGGTGAATTTGTTGAGAAGGCAAGGCTCACATTTATAAACGGCACTTTCCAGGCAAACCAGGTAATCACAAAATGCCCCTAAAAATGAAGAGAATGGAGCAATTAAAATTAATGCTGAGGATGGTTTTACTGTTTATTCTTTTAATAACAGCAATTCTTCCGGTTCATGCTACAGATGAAGATATGACCTCTGATCTTATATGCCCGTGCGAATGCGCTATGGTTATATCAACGTGCGACTGCCCCACTGCAGTACAGGTCAAAAAAGAGATCATCCAGATGAAGAATGATGGCTTTTCAGAGAAGCAGGTATTCTCAGCTCTTCAAGCAGAATACGGAAGGGGAATCCTGGCGCATCCTGAGAAACCAATACCGCTGTGGATAGCGGGTATACTATTAACCCTTATATTAGTGTTTATAGGGTATATGATGGCCAGAAAACCAGATCCTGATATTATACCTGATAAAAAAAGATACGAACAGCGGTTTGAGGAAGAATACAGGAAATTTGTCTCCGAGATGGAGGAACCGTGAGGATCGCTCTCAGTGGATCCATTGTGGTATTCGTAGCGCTGTTTTATATCATAGGGATTGCTTCTGCTCAGATCAGTGAGAGTATTGCTAGTGGAAAGAACAGTACTGGAAATAACCCGATCGATGGGCATAGCCTGGGCAATCAGAGTTACAATATACGGGTCGTTGTTGATCACATATTCATTTCAAAGAAGAACGGTTCTATTGAGATATCTGAGGTCGTTATATTCAGGAATGATGGCCCTGAGATTTACTACAGCGAGGGTGACCATACATTTTTTGCCATATCAACGCCTCCGGGTGTGAGAAACCTAAAAACCGAGGTCATGGAGTGCTGTCTTGTTGAACTTGAAGGGGTTGTGCTTATGGACCCGATGCAGCCCATTGCGCCCGGGGATAACTTTGAGATGCAGATATCGTATACACTCCCTCCCCGGGGCTCTGAGTTCATATTTAATAAAACCACAGTGTACAATACGACCTCTTTGTCAGTATTTGTTGATAGGAAAGGCGGACTGGATCTTGAGGGGCCTTATAGTACTTTAAAGCTTCAAGGAAATGAGTATAACGTAATTGCTTTTAATGATATAAAAGCAGGTGAAACAGTGGGTATTCCAATCAGGATTATTGAAGGGTCAGGCTATCTATATGCCGGGATTATTTTTATTTTTTTATTTTCTGTAGGTTTTGTTTATCTTTTCAAAGAAAGAATCTTTATAAAAAGGGAAAAAGAATACACCCTGGAGGAGCTTGAGCTTGAGAAAAGGAGGATCTTCCAGGCGATCCGGGGATTTGAAAAACATGCAGGAGCTGAAAAATCCGAGGAGTACAAGAGATTAATGGAGGAATACAGGCAAAAAGCAATCCAGATATTTATTAAGATGGATAAAATAAAAAGTAAAGATCAACCTGCAAATAACAGGTGAGATTAAAGAGGTATATGAATGAGGATATCAGGAATTATAATAGCGTTGTTGGTTTTAATTACAGTAGCAGTCAGCGGATGTTTATCAGGTGATGAGCCACCTGGCGAAAAACAGGTTGCAGGAGATAGGACCGATATCATAGATACATCAGAGCAGAGAGAGAATTCAGAGGCTGGAGTAACAATCATAGCAGTGTATCTGGGAGATAATGCCTTTAATATTAAACTGGATACCCACTCTGGCTCTCTGGATTATGAGATGGATAAGGTAGCCTTTATACGCGATAGTAAAGGGAATATCATTAAACCAGAGGTATGGGATGGAGGCATAGGAGGGCATCATTTTAGCGGTACTCTGAAATTCCCTGAATTTGATGACAGCGCTGGCTTTGAGCTTGTGATCCAGGACGTTGCAGGTGTAAAAGAGAGGGTCTTCAGGTGGTAAAGCTAAACTCTGGGTATCAGAATCTAAAAACAGAGCTTGGTCTGTATCATTACTTCTATGCTAAAGACAAAAGGGTATTCTGGATTCAGATAGACAACCCGGATGAAGCTTACAGGATAGATATAGTGAGAGAATCTATAAAACTGATCTGAAAGCATTTTGATAATCATATGCTCAGATCAAAATACCCAAGGCTTATACTCAACGAGATCAAGTGGAGGTTCGACTTGAGCAGGTGCAGGGTGTATTATATCCACAGGGGAGCGCCTGGCAACGTAAAGGTAGTGGAAGGAAGCGTAATTAAAGCTATAGACCGGGCGTTTTTGGTACTTGAAGGCCACCCGTATGAGGTGTATATCCCATACCACAGGATCGTCAGGATAGATTATGATAACGAGATAGTATTTGAGCGCCCAAAGAGAGAAAAACCTGATGAACATTAATGTTCAGTGGCATGCTGGGGTAACCTGGAATATGGATTAATGAACCCAGGCACGACATCTACTGAAATGCAGCACCTGGGAGCAGCCAGCTTCACGGAGTAAACGAGGTGAATAACTTCCAGATAGCCAGCTATGATTATTAATGAATTATAATCTAAAAAAACCTTTGCATATTAGATAGGAAGCTCAGGGTATTTAAATAATAAATTCAGTAGAGGATAAAACATAGAATAATGATCTTAAGATACGAATCCACAAGAGAACTTCTGAAAAAACACGGCTATCATCTTGCAGGCACCCACAGTGCGGTAAAAACATGCCTGTGGCTGAACAAAAGCCTGAGAAATGAAGGAGCCTGCTACAAATCAAGGTTCTATGGCATAGCGTCACACCGCTGCATACAGATGACCCCGACTCTTTTATGCAACCACAGGTGCCTCCACTGCTGGCGCGCTATCGAGGTGCAGGCAGAAGCGCCAGAATCATGGGATTCCCCTGAGGATATAGTGGACAGCATTCTTATCGAACAGCGCAGACTGGTATCGGGTTACGGCGGATCGGAGATCATGGATAAAGCAAAGTGGAAAGAAGCCTTTGCACCAAAACATGTTGCAATTTCGCTCTCAGGTGAGCCAACCCTGTACCCCTATCTTCCCGGGCTTATAGATGAGTTCCATAAGAGGGAGATGACCACCTTTGTAGTCACCAACGGAACAAACCCGGAAGTGATAGGGGATATCAGGCCAACACAGCTATATATAAGCCTGAATGCGCCTGATAAAGAGACCTATAAGAGAGCATGCGGGCCGCTTGCTGATACATGGGAGAGAATAAATCAGTCGCTTGAGATAATGAGAGATTCTAGAACCAGGACAGCGATCAGGATAACCCTGATAAGGGGTGTAAATATGGTAGATCCGGAGGGTTTTGCGCATCTTATAGGGACTGCAGAGCCGGATTATGTCGAGCTAAAGGCCTATATGCACCTTGGTTTTTCAAGAAAGCGCCTGTCTCTGGATAGCATGCCCTCACATCAGGAGGTAATGGATTTTTCGCAAAAGGTCGCAGAAGCCCTGGATTATCGCATTGCGGATGATTCAGAGGCAAGCCGTGTTGTCCTGCTGTCGAAATCTCGCAGTCACATAACTAACATATTTGCTGTCTTAAGAGCAAAATGAGTACTACCCGCACATTAACCTTGCCAGGAACTTCATATACATCACAAGATCCTCCATCCTGATATTTTCATCATCTGCATGGGCATTGCTCTCTGTCCTTCTTCCGATCCCGAAGCAGCACGCGGGCAATCCTGTGACCTTGACAGCGTATGCCACATCCAGACTTCCCTGAGCCCCTGCAAGCCCGATCTCCCTGCCTGCCACCCCGCTGGCAGCACTCTGGACTTCCTTTACCCAGGGATGATTCATATCCGTAAGCATGGGTGCATATATCTCATCACAGCTCCATCTAAGAACGATATCCGGGTTCCCCTGCCTCACTCTGGAGAGGGCCTCTGATATCTCTTTACACACATCGTCGAATCTCTCCTCTGGAATAAAGCGGCGATCGCCCTTCAATGTGCACCTGTCCGGGATTATATTCTGCTTTACGCCTGCGTTTATAATATTGATATTAAGAACAGGTACAAGGGTTTTAAGACCTGTCTTCTTGTAGATTACAGGACTGGAGGGCACGTTTGAGCGCCTTTTTTCAACCTTTGTCTTTAGTTTCATCAACTCATTCATGACAGGAATTGACCTCTCTATGGCATTCACACCAAGAAAACTGCTGCCGCTGTGGTATGATCTTCCAAAGACATCGATCTGCCAGTCCACGTTCCCGTTTGAGGCAATGGTAATATCATCGCTATCCCCGTCCATGCTAAGGAAATAATCGGCCTCAAGTTTTCCAAGATCTGCAAGGTAGCACAGGCCGGAGTAGGGCCCCATCTCCTCATCCGTTGTCAGGGCTATATTCAGGTTATACCCTGGTTCTATATCCAGTTCCCTCATCGCAGAAAGAACTGTTAGTAGCGCAGCAGGTCCTCCTTTTGAATCTGCTACGCCCCGTCCGAAGATGCGCCCGTCCCTGACCGTGCATTCAAACGGAGGCACGCTCCAGTTTGCACTTGCAGGGACAACATCAAGGTGTGTATTGATCAGGAGTGTTTTCTCGGCACCGATGTTTCTTATGGCAGACAGGTTCGCCCGCTCCCCGGGAAGGTGCGAGAGGCGCGGGTTTTTCTTCTCAAATAACTCGCGCGGCATGATGAGCTTCTCCACCTTAAAGTCGAGGTCTGCGAGTTTTTCAATCATGAGATCCACTGCCCCCTCGTAATTTTCACCGGGCGGAACCTGGGTGGGAATGCGCACAAGTTCATCGAGTGTCTCAAGCGCCTGACTGGCGCAGGATTCAAGATAATCAAATAATGCCTTCATTCATGTTCAAGAAGGCTTTTATGACCCAAATCCTTTTTGCCTTATCTACATCTATAAGAGCAGATGGCACTTGAAGAAGATATAAAGGCAGTCGAAGATGAAATCTCCAAAACAAAATACAACAAGGCTACCGAAGGTCATATAGGCCGACTTAAAGCAAAGCTTGCCAGGTTGAGGGAGGAGGTACAGAAAAGGGCATCATCAAAATCATGCGGTGAAGGATTCTCAGTTAAGAAATCAGGGGATGCATCGGTTGTGCTTGTTGGATTCCCCTCAGTGGGCAAAAGCACGCTCTTAAACAGCCTGACAGGGACGCAATCGCAGGTTGCAGCATATGAATTTACTACCCTGGATGTGGTTCCTGGTGCAATGGAATATAAGGGGGCCACAATCCAGATACTGGACGTGCCTGGCCTTGTAAAAGGAGCTGCTTCAGGGAGAGGACGGGGTAAAGAAGTCATCGCCGTAGTAAGGAGTGCTGACCTGGCAGTGATACTGCTGGATGTTTTCCAGCTTGTCCATTATGATGTTCTTGTTGAGGAACTGAACGGTGCGGGTATACGTGTCAATTCAAGACCGCCTGATGTGACGATCAAGAAAAAACCAAAGGGCGGCATCAGCATCAGCAGTACGGTTAATCTTGATCTTGACGAGGACACGATAAGATCGATAATGGGAGAGTACAGGTTCCATAATGCGGATGTAGTGATACGCGAGAATATCAATATAGACCAGTTAATAGATGTGATCCTGGGCAACAGGAAATATATCCCGGCGATAGTGGTTATCAATAAGATCGATCTTGCAGATGACTACACGCTTCTGGTATGTAAAGAAAAATTCCCTGATGCGCTGCTGGTATCTGCTGATAAAAAGATTCATATCGAAGAACTAAAAGAAATACTGTTCAGTAGACTTGGGTTCATCAGGATATACCTGAAGCCCCAGGGAAAGCAGCCTGATATGGATGAGCCCCTGATAGTCAGATACGGGTCCACCATAGGCGATATATGCGACCGGCTCCACCGTGATTTCAGGAACAGGTTCAGATATGCCCAGGTCTGGGGAAGATCTGCAAAACATAAAGGCCAGCGTGTGGGTCTTGATCACGTATTGTACGACAATGATATCCTGATGATAATATTGAGGAAGTAATGAAACCACAAACACCGCTTCTGGCAGTAGATGCGATTATAATCCACAGAGGAAAACTTGTACTCATTAAACGTAAAAACCCGCCGTACCAGGACTGTTTCGCACTTCCGGGCGGGTTTGTAGATATAGGGGAGACAGTAGAGGAAGCTGTAGTCCGCGAGGCAAAGGAGGAGACGGGGCTTGATATTCGACTTATCAAGCTTCTGGGTGTATATTCTGATCCTTCGCGCGACCCGAGAGGGCATATCGTATCCATATGCTACCTAACAAAAGGAATCGGAACACTTAAGGCAGATTCTGATGCTAAGGATATAGGGCTTTTCGGTTTGAACGAAATACCCGGATTGGCATTTGACCATAATAAAATCATAGAAAACGCTAAGAGTGATATCAATGGAGTTTTGTCCAAAATGCAAGAGCATGATGATGCCTGCTAATGATGTTTTTAAATGCAGAAAATGCGGGTTCGAGAAAGAAATTAAAGGGCATTATATCTCAAAGACTGAGAGAAAAGAGCGCGAGGTCTCTGTACTGGAAGGGCGCGCCATGGGAATGCCCACAACCCGGGCCATATGTGAGGAATGCGGTAACGATACTGCATACTGGTGGCTGCGGCAGCTTCGGGCTGCGGATGAGAGTGAGGTACGGTTTTTCAGATGTACGAAGTGCGGGAATACATGGAGAGAGTATAGCTAATACTCAAATCCTGCTTATTCCATACGATTCAAGTATTACTTCCCCGTTCAGATGACCTGTGTGATAGGTTTTTCCTGT
Source organism: Candidatus Methanoperedens nitratireducens (assembly GCA_020724545.1). Lineage (GTDB taxonomy): Archaea > Halobacteriota > Methanosarcinia > Methanosarcinales > Methanoperedenaceae > Methanoperedens > Methanoperedens nitroreducens_B. The sequence continues at coordinate 88,037 of DYGR01000001.1, read as the reverse complement.
CTCAAGGTCGTTCACTGTTATCTCAGCAGGCGCGAAGACATTTGCGTCTATCTTGAAGAAATCGTAACCTGCGTCCTTGAAGGTCCTGTAGAACGGTTTTCCGTAGTCCTTGGATGTGGATGATGGTACCTGCTTGAATCTCTCCTCATCGACCCCTCTGACCGTCAGGTATACAGAGCCGTAGTATATCACGCTGTCATTGGTACTGCCCATGGCTTTCATATCATCCTTTACAACAGGTGCTATTGGAGCACTTCCTGTGCCGCTGACGATCCTGGTTGTATCATATCCAAGTTCGTTAAGCTTGAATACCGCGGTCTCAACTACGCGTCCTGAGACCTGCACAGAACCAACGATGCTTGCAGTTGGGGCGACTAATGCTATCACATTAGAAGATTCAACATGACATGCATCTGCGATAGTATCTATGACCTTTTCATCAGGGAGCTGGTTTGATTCAAGGGCAATGACAGCATAATCGTAATCATCTTCATATTTAATGCGTTCATACGTCTTCTTCGGCTTTAGCGCAAGGGCTCTTGCCGGGCCTGAACCCATTGCGAAGTACTTATCTACGTTGATCCTCCAGCCTGCTTTCTGGGCGCCAAGGCAGGATATTGCAGGATGATCTGTAGTAATATCTATAAAAGCAAACGGGATTTCATTTACTTTATGCACTGTGATCGAACTTGATCCAAATCCTCCCATGCAGATATCAGTAAACAGCAAACCCGCCTCATAGCCTCCGTCTACGTTTATCCCGCAGTCTATTATCCTGCTTCCGTTTTTAAGTTCGATCGCCTTTACTTTTAACTCATCTGACCAATCGATCATTTCCTCTGCAATTTCTATTGCTTTTTCATTGACACTTAACAAAATAATTCACCACACAGTACACATAGTAGGTAGAATACATTAATAAGGGTTTTGAAACTATCAAAACCAAAGCATCAATAACCTTTAATCTTATGCACTCAAGAATAGGCATTCATGAGATATCCTCCAACCAACCTCATTCAGGCCATCGGTCTTGCTGATGCATGGGCGCAGGCAGTGAATTTTGTCATGAAATACGGTATGGAGATAAAGACAGAATACGGTCCTATGTCAAGGGATATATGTTCTGTTATTGAAATCCGTGAACCTTATATGGAACCAATGCTGCATCCGCAGTTTCCCACAAAGGAGATGCATGTAAAGGAATATTTGAAGCAGTGGGAGCGGGATTATGACTGGAAAAAGCAGGGTTTTGAGTATAACTACATGGACCGGCTGGTAAACTATCCATCACGCGGCAAGGATGTGGACCAGTTAAAAGCAATAAGAGATCTTCTATCGCAGGGTATCTCACGCAGACGGCAGGCGATTACATGGATACCCCAGCGCGATCTTTTTGTGAAAGAAGACCAGCCCTGTCTTCAGCGGCTCTGGTTTAGAGATCTTGATAATGGGAATGCTGAGATGCACTGTATGTGGCGCTCACGCGATCTGTATGCAGCATGGAACAGCAATATGATCGGTTTGCTCACAATGATAAAAAGGGAAGTTCTTGAGCCTAATAATCTGAAACTTGTTAAGGTCGTGGATTTCTGCAATTCACTGCATATCTATGAAGCTGACTGGGAAGCTGCATCAGCGGTAAAGCCCCTGCCGATGAGCCCGCAGATGATGCGGTTTTAATAAATCAGGGCTAATCCCCTGCCTTCGGCACGCTTTGCGAACCTTTTCAAAGGAGGGATACAGCCCGTACAAAAACCATAATAAGAAAACTTGTAAAATATAACAACATAGCTTTGAGAACAGGTCTATCAGCGGGTTTCATAGACCAGTGTATAGATAAGGTCATATGGGCATGGAACTCGCACAAGAAAAAGCAAAGAAAGAAAAGTCCCTTGAAAAGCTGCTCAAAAGAGAACCAAGAAAACCATCTTTTGAAAAAAAGACCCCATGCAGATTCGATTACAGAACTGGAAAGGTAGAAATGGGGAAAGGTAAACTCTCCCCTCTCTGGATACACATATCCACACTTGAAAAAAGAAAAACAATAGACATACCCTTAAATCCATCTCAGTATCACCTTAATCAGCTTAAAGATGCTAAAATAAACGATTTCGAGATAATCAAACATGGTAAGAAATATTATATTCATATCACTATCACGAAAGTAATAGAGGACAAACCAATAAGTTCCATCGGAGGAATAGACCAGGGTTTAAACAGAACCGTAGCAGTCGTACTGTTATCAGAGCCTTTTCCTCGTGAAGAGCATTAATTGATGGGCGTAGTCACGCTATAACTGGAACATCGAAGTTTAATTTGCAGTGATCACAGCGGTATTTTGTTTTCTTCAAGCTCTGGAGTAACCTTTGCATGAGTCTCTGCTGTTTTATGCCAATAGCTCTGCAATAGACTTTTAATCTCTTATAGTTAAAAAAAGTTTGCGGGCAGCAATATTGTTATATTAGCGCCCATTTTATCCTAAAATTTTATCCTAAAAATATGAATTTAATTATTATATAAATTTAATATTTTCTTGGTTTGTGATTCTGGTAGCATTCTCTGCAGTATACCGGTCTATCACCCGATGGTACAAAAGGTACTTCTGTCTCTTCATGACAGTCTGCACAAGTTGCTTTGTGCATCTCCCTCGGACCGCTCGGTCTGAAACCGCCTCTTCCACTGCGGAAGCCGCCTCTTCTTTCGTTGCTCATATATATCTCCGTAGTTTTAATCAATCAACCTAAAATAAGCACACACAGACGGGATAACCCCGGGCTCTATACCTTACCTAATAAGCCAACTGATATAGTATCAATTACAACACGTTCATATATAAACTCTTTGTAGTAGATGAGCCCATCCAATAATTCCAACTTTTCATGTTGCAGGAATACAATGCTGGTCGAATTCAAACACTTCGAGCTCGCTTAGCACGAACATAACTTACGACTTCGCTCGGAACTACATGGAATCGGAAGTACTGTAAAAAGGATAAGCTATATATAATTGTAATCATAATGATGTTAATAACGAGCGGGTAGGTAAACTTTTTTTGACTAACTCCCACCCCACTCCCCAGCCCGCTCGTTAAGATATTCTGACTATTTCTCCCGTTCTCTCGTACGTGCGCAGTCCCGGGGGCAATCTCTCACTGAATTCATCAGAGCGCAGCGCTCTCAAGAAGATCTGGATCTCTTTACTTTCCAGGAGTTTTCCAGGGATAACAAAATCGTATTCTTCATCTGCTATTTTAATGAATTTAAGCCCGTTAAGTTCTGCGGCTGTACGGATCCCAACCCCGGCATCCGCTTTTCCAAGCCTTATCGCTGATGCGACTGCACTGTGTGTTTTCGCTTCTGTATGGTAGCCGCTCATACTGGCTGTAAGCTCTTCAAATGGTATTCCCCTCTGTCTTGAGATATCTCTGAGCTTTAAGTCTGTCATGACCCTTGTTCCTGAGCCTGTGTTCCTGTTAATAACCCTTGCATGGATTATATCCTCAAATCCCCTGATAGTGCTGTCCCTTCTCACAATCAGGCCCTGTTCCCTCAGATAACCTTTAACTACCACGGCATTCCTTATTCCGAACCTTTCCAGAAATGGGATATTGTATATCCCGGATTCATCCAGAAGATGCACGCCTGCTATATCAGCAGTACCGCTGCGGATGGCCACCAGACCCCCAGAAGAACCAGCATTGATCACCCGCATCCTTAGATTGGCTGTATCAATAAGGGCATCAAGCCCCAGACAATGGCTCCCCACGAAAAGCAGATCTGGTGTCCCAATCTCCCCGAATAAGGTGACATCCACAGCCTCACCTGCCTCTATCATTTCCACACTCTGCTGTATCTCGATAAAACCATCAGCTTCTGAGAGTGTGGTTATTGCACCTGATCCTTTCTCGATCGGATACGCCCATCCCCTGACCAGTCCGACTGGAAGAAGCTGGTTTCTTCCTTCAGAGCGCACCCGCACAGCCAGTTTTGCTGTTGTTATTATCCTTTCCTCTTTTTTCCCGGTTATTTTCCTGATAAGTGGAGCTACAAATTCATTGAAAATGGTGAGTGAGGATGTTGGGTATCCTGGAAGACCGAACACAGGTTTCCCGAAAACTATCCCGATAATTGCAGGTTTTCCGGGCTTGATATCAATCCCATGGGCAAGGATAGTACCATTCTCCTCGATAATCCTGTACATTACATCTCCAGAACCTGCTGAAGTGCTCCCTGAGGTAAGGATAATATCGCAATTCTCTGCAGCTTCTCTCAGGGCCTCCATCATCTCGGTCCTGTCATCCCTGACTACAGGGTAGAGGATGGGAATCCCGCCGCATTGTTTTACCCCTGCTGATATCGAGAACGAATTGATATCATAGATCTTACCTGCATCGAGTTTATATCCAGGCCTCACAAGTTCGTTCCCTGTGGAAATGATGCCAACAACCAGTCCATAGATATTTACTGCTGTTTTTCCTATTGCAGCCAGGATACCGATCTCCCGGGTGCCAAGAACTGTTCCCCTCCTCAACACACGCTCTCCAGCCATTATATCCGTGCCTGCATGCATAACATTCTCATTGATTGAGACAGGACGATGGACCGATAGTGAGGTACCAATTCTGGTGTGCTCAACCATAACAACTGCATCAGCACCAGAGGGCATGACCGCGCCTGTTGCAATTTCAGCAGCTTCACCTCTCTTTATATTAATATCAGGATTTATTCCCGCCGGGATAGAGCCTACCAGGTTAAGATGCACTGGCCTGTCCTCCCGCGCACGATATGTGTCAGCGGCATGCACAGCATAACCATCCATGGAAGCACGGCTAAAAGGGGGCACATCCACATCAGAGATTACATCCCGGGCAAGAGCATATCCTGATGCATTCTCAATGTTCACCTCAATTATGCCTTGCCGGATATCCAGGCGTTCGATTATGCTCTTTGCTTCATCAATTGTAATGAGTTTTCTGAATTCTTTTTGCATATCTTCCACTATGAAGCCCCAGGTTAAATCGTTTTTCAGAAAGCTTATTAAGGATTAATACCATTACAAGAAGGACAATACGATATCTAAATAAATATCTATGGGTAGTGGTATTGTAATGTAATTAAGGGGTGTTGCATGAGCAAACTTGAAGAAGTATTAAGGGAGAGAGGTCCGATACATAAAGTCGGAGTTGCAGGGATGGGATATGTAGGAATTCCCTCTGCTGTTTTATTTGCTGAGAAATTTGATTTCGTCCTGGGTTTTCAGCGAAACTCAAAGAGTTCTGGCTATAAAATAGAGATGTTAAACAGCGGGCTAAGTCCGCTAAAAGGCGAAGAGCCAGGGCTTGAAGAGCTGATAGCAAAAGTAAGAGTGGAAGGAAGATTCGAATGTACATCGGATTTTTCAAGAATAAGGGAAGTGGATGCGATAACAGTGGCCATCCAGACCCCGTTTAAAGACAATATAAGCCTTGAGCCTGATTTTAGTGCACTGGAGGAGGGCCTGAGACAGATAGGCAGGTATTTGAACGAGGGAATGCTGGTTGTGCTTGAATCAACGATTACCCCGGGGACGACAGGGGGTATGGCAGCCGATATCCTGCATGAAGAATCGGGTCTTGTAGCAGGTGAAGATTTCGCGCTTGCACATGCACCTGAGCGGGTAATGGTCGGAAGGCTTATCCGGAATATACAGGAGCATGACAGGATAGTGGGTGGAATAGATAAGGAGAGTACAGAAAGAGCAATAGAACTTTATAAACCAGTTCTAACAAAAGGTAGAATAATTGCTATGGACTCAACAGCGGCTGAAGTAACCAAAACTGCTGAGAACACATTCAGGGACCTGCAGATAGCTGCAATCAATGAGCTTGCGCTGTATTGTGAAGCCATGAGGATCAATGTCTATGATGTAAGGGCAGGCATAGACAGCCTGAAAGGTGAAGGAATAACACGGGCTGTGCTCTACCCTGGCGCAGGCGTGGGAGGGCACTGTTTAACCAAGGACACATACCATCTGGAAAGGGGTGTCAGGTTAGCAAATTCAAAGCTGGATTACCCGCCTGATGCCGAATCTCTGTATGTCCTGGCCAGAGAGATAAATGATTTCATGCCCACCCATATGTATAATCTCACCTCAGAGGGTCTCTCAAGGTTAGGGAAAAGAATTGAGTATTCCAGAATAGCTATCCTGGGCTGGGCTTTTATAAATAACTCAGATGATACAAGAAATACACCTGCTGAACAGTATTACAACATGCTGACAAGAGATGGTGCTACAGTTTCAGTCCATGATCCTTATGTCTCTGAGTCGGGCAGAATTAAAATATCCCAGAACATGGAGGATTGTTTAAGAGGAGCATCGGCTGTGGCTATTTTTACAGGGCACAGTCAGTACTCAAACCTGAAAGCCGACATGGTTAAAAAGCTAACAGGACTGCATCATCCTGTAATAGTTGATGGCAGGAATGTGATCGATCCCGATGCTTTTATCAATCAGGGATTTGTTTACAGAGGCATAGGCAGGGGAGATAAGAACTACCACAATATCATTTGATCTCTATTGCCTTTCCTTTTTGATATGATTCTATAGCCGCCGTCACTACCTGCAGTGCATGCCTGCTTGTCTCCCCATTGGAGATGATCTCACTACCATTAGTTATAGCCTTAATAAAATACTCCAGTTCATTTCTTAGGGGCTCCATGGGCTCTACCCTGGCCATCCGTATCCATGATTCATCGTGCAACTCTACTGTCTGTTTTATATAATCCAGGTATGCTACGCCTTTTAAGCCTATTGCTGTAAGTGTCCTTATTTTGTTGGGTGTCAGCCAGTTTGTTTCTATCATCCCTGAAAGATTATTATTGCATCTTAAAAGTATGGTCGCATGGTCCTCAAAGGAGTGTATGTCACTGCCAGCTATTGTGTAAACCTCATTGATCTTCCTGCCATACAGGTATGATATAACATCAATGTCATGGACACCAAGATCCATTATAATACCCACATCACGTATGCGTGGATTGAAAGGACCTACACGCCTCGAGGAGATGGAGACTATTTTCCCAAGCATGCCAGAATCGATAATCTCTTTTAACTTTATCACAGCCGGGTTGTATCTCTCGATGTGCCCCACCATCAGCTTTACATCTGCATCGTGAGCAGCGCTGATTATGGTATCCGCATTTTCAATTGTGTCAGCTACAGGTTTTTCAACAAGCAAATGAGTACCTGCATCTATGGAATCAATAGCAACCTGGGTATGAAGGGTCGTGGGCACGACTATACTTACCCCATCAAGTTCCTGTTTCAGCAGTTCTTTATGGTTAAAGTAGGCCTCAGTATTATATCTTTTCGCCATTGCTCTGGCCCGAGCCTGATCGATATCACAAACCCCTACAAGATCTATATTCCCCATTTCATTATATATCCTTAAATGGTTCTGTCCCATGGCGCCAGCGCCTATCACTCCAACTCTCATCTAATGACCCCCTGAATTATCTTTGCTATTGCATTGTGTATGGTTTAGATATTAACAATGCAGACTAACCTCCATGCTAATATGATGTGAGATTATTTAAAAATATCGAATTTTTAAGATGTCATTATCATCATCGTTATTAATGTCCACTTTATGCATGCTAACGGGGATCAGGGGTATGACTTAAAAGCCATATACCCCATCATCCCTTCTGTACTTATCTGGACATCCTGACCATTTCCCGGCAGGAATCAGCTGTGCGCCTGCATTGATCAGAGCAGGATCTCATCTTGTCATCACCGACGAACTGATCGCAGCTCTCAGCACACCTATCATTGACCTGTGCGCAGATATCACAGATGCGGGCACTGAAATTCGATCCACGCAGCATGAAATCTGCGCTTACTCGACAGATATCACTGCAATCCAGCATCAGTCGCATATGGTCTTGAGCCGCATGTCTGCCACCCATCCTCAGACAGTGTTCTACTGCTGTCTCCAGGAGAATACTGTGGCAGGTCAGACATTCGTCAATGCATCTCTGCACTTCTTCGCTCCTCTCTATCGTATGAGCTATAGCCATCGCCATAATTTTTCACCTCCATTCCCCTTTAGTACATGATTCAAGGCTGGCAATGTATTGTTTTTTATTCAAGTAACATAAACATTTCCATTAATGCACTGTGTTAGTTATGATACTCTGTAATGTCAAAACTGTGATCTTCCTTGATCATATGATCCCTTCAATTTTTTTATATATGTTAAAAGCTTCGGAATCATAAACCACATCCTTAATTATAACCGACCCCTCATTATTCTCATCCAGGGTCTGTGTCCAGCATTCTCCGATATTCTTAATACCCTGCGATACAAGAATATCCATAAAAGAAGGAGTACTGGTAAATATTGCTTTACTAATATCTATCGAGGTACCTATATTTTTATAATCCCCCTCATATTTCTTTATCTCATTCTTCTTCCCTTTTTCTCTTGCATCTGCTGCTCTTTCTTCAAGCTCTTTTCTCTTATCTTTTATCATCCTGGTTATATCCTCTATTAAAATATTAGCTCTCTTAATCCCGCAAATCCTTGCAAGCTCAGTCAAAGCTGCTTCATGGGCAGGACCTGTATAGTAATCCCTGCCCTTCCATGAGATTGTAACTGGCAGGTTGAACCCATACCTCCTTGAGATATTATCTGAGATCTTGCTGTATTCAAGCCATCCACCTGTTCCAGAAATAAATATATGAGTTCCCATACCCTCAGAAAAAATAACATTTCTGGCTACAGCGTTCGGGCTCAAATCTTTGAATACATCTTTTAGCTTATTCAGGTCTATCTCATGCTTTTTAGTACAAATCCTGCATATGCCTGTTGCATACCCCTGATTGAGCATGACCTGAACCTTAGCACCGCATGGGCAGTGGTACCAGAAGGGCAAGAGATCCGGGTCGCAAAGCGGTATATCCAGATGATGGTGCTCTATGGAACTATTGTAAATGCTGTTGTACTGCCTCAGGTCTGAGATAATATCACTCCACCGCTCTATGAATATTCCTTTTCTTTGAATATCTGAATACCTGAAGAAGCTCACATCAAGAGCAAGTTTATTACTTATTTTTGATATGAAGAATGCATTTATATCAGGGAAATTTTTTGCTTTCTTATAGCAATCCTCCAGAGTCTCTATTATTTCAGTCAGTCTCAGTTCTGTATCTGGAGCGATTGGATACCTCTTATAATGAGAGGATATTTTTTGTACTGCTCTCTCCCACTCATCTTCCGGGGGCTTCATAAGATAATCAAATCTTTTCCATACATCCCTCTCTGCGATCTTGAAGCCAAGCCTTTCATATCCAAGCTTGTTAAAGGCAGGAAACTTATTCTGGGTGAGAAGCTTTGTTGTGCACAGGTTGTAATCAGAGAATCCAAAGAGGGCTATCGCATCTCTGCCTTTATCATTAGCTCTTTTCCTGCAGAGATGAAGCAGAAATATTTTTTTAAAAAGCCCTGCATGAGGAAGGAAGTTAGGCTGGTGGCCTGATTCAATAACCAGGGTCTTTTTATCAAGAGAGGAACATTTGAAATCTATCTCTGCATCGTGACTGAAATCCTCAGCGATCTTGAAGATTAATTCTATATTTGAGAGATGGCTTCTATTAAGCTCAGGCATGCCACCTTAGTCTAATTATCCTAATAATCTTATCCTTGTAGCCTAAAGTCCTTTTAACTATTGTTTGCTTTAATCTCCTATTGATTATGTACAGGTGTACCTTCCATACGAGTAGAGACAGGAGTATAAGAGCAACAATTGTTATTACTATGTTTGAAGGCGTGGTGTCTATGCCAAGCATCAGGTCGATGAAAAGTACAGAGAATATAACACCTGCTATACTGAGTACAAAAGAGATGGCAATCCTCTCATCGCCAGCTATATCTTCATTTTTGGGGAAAAAAGCCCAGCTTAAAGCATATCCTGAAACAAATAATATAAGGACTAGGCCTACAACTACCCTTACCAACTCCACAATCATTATAGCTCTAAATGTTACTACTAATTAATAGATTTTTGCATATCACGGATATCTTCATAAAATTACTAAGTTTTTTCAGTGGGCATTATCGAAGCTTTGCCGACCAATAGATAACTCACTAAATATATACAGCAAAAGAGCAGAAACTATTTCTATGATAATCTCTATTTTAGAGATAGGATTGGGGAACAGATCCAAAGTGGAGTGATTAATATAAAAAGGTATATATTATCTGATTTTGTCATGGTAATAGCAGTATATCCGAAAAGTGTGGGGAATATATGGTATTCAGGCGACTGGGAATCAGTCGGCCTGATATAAAAGCTATAAAAGTATGAATCTTAAAAATCCTTCCTTTCTTCTGGTACTATTTATAACGTTCCTCATAGCATCCTATGTTGAACTTACTTTTGGTGGCTTTGGAAGCTCAGGCTACCTGGCTCTTGTTTTTTTTATAATTTCATTAATTATTCTTGCTAAGCTTAAGGGAACAGGAGAAACAAGGTTGAAGCCCTCAAAAAAACTTTCACTGCTGGGAGGCTTTATAATAATAGCTGATATTATCTATAACATCAGGGCAGGCTCTGATTTTCAGACCCTGGATACCATGCTCATTTTCCTTGGAATATCCCTGATCTCACTTAACATAAAAAATAGCAGCATCAGCAACATGGGTGAATTTGGCGCTTATTTTTCCTCTATCTTCCTTCTATTGTTTATAACTGTGTATGCCATGCCCTCTCGTCTGGGCTCAAATATTTATGATGATTATGGCTACTATGCAACAACACTGCCAGCACTATTTATACTGCGCTCTATGGATATTTCTCTGCATATGGACTCTATTGTCACATTCCATGTATACGGGATAGAGGATATATATTATAAAATAGACCTGGGATGCTTTGGCTTCTATTCTATGATCCTTATAATAAGTACTGTTTTTGCATACAGGTTCACTTTACCCAGGAAGAACCACCCCCACAGCATAATAAAAATAACTGTAGTACTGATTATTGCCTCCTATCTGGCAAACCTGTTCAGGATAATAAGCCTGGTATCTATAGGTTATTACTACGGCCTTGAGACCATGCAGATATTCCATACCTTCCTGGGATGGGCACTTTTTGCAGCTATAGTCCTGCCTATAGCATATTTTTATTTGAGGTAATCTCTTCAGTATATTAGATTAAACTTCTATCTCTGCGAATCTATCAATATCTGTCCTGTGTCCCCAGATATCCCCCATGATCAATTTTATATCGCTCAATTTTAAAAACATTTTTGTGGTATTCGAAATTGTCTTGTGGTATGAGGAAGGCAACTGAATTCTTTTAAGCTTCGGGCATTTCTTAACAAGTTCAAGGATGTTTTTTTCAGATGGCCTAAAGCAAAAATGTACGTTCTCTTCACTCATATTAAGATCTACGATGTCTTTTTCAGAGCCTATAATTCTGAAAACTTCTTTCATATTATGTCTATCTGTGATACTACTATTTATATTTTTTTACTAATTCCAGTAGTTCCGTAAGTGACGCTTAGATTTTAAGTTTTTTCTACAAATTTAACAAAGTATTCCGATAAGGATGGATTTAAAATTATCATTTACTTCCGCAAGTACTGTCGTACTTGCGGAAGTATTGCAAAAAGGTATTTATAGAACTGCGACCCTATCTTATATATAAGGAGTTGATAAGGAGTTGTTAACTCTCGGATAACAGGAAAGAGCATGCAGTAGGCTAACGATTCTGCAGAGGAATAACTTTTACAATGGATGCATCTGCAGGATATTCCATATATGTGGGTGATACTATCATCCAGAAGAGATGAAATTATAGAGCATGTACAATAATGGGAGATATGGTAATTCGGAAGATAAGAAAATGGGGAGATAGATGCGGTGGTAAAGAAAAGAAGCAGATGGGAACTCATTTACGACGTGCTTAAGGTAACACTTGAGGAGAGAAGTGCTAAAAAGACACGGATAATGCAAAGGGCGTATCTTGATTGGAGAAACTTCCAGAAATATTTCCAATTGTTGTTAGAAAAGGGCTTTATAGCAAAATGCAATAATCCTGAGGACAGTTATGAGATCACAGAAAAGGGAATGGAGTTGCTAGAAAGATTGAAAAACGTGGATGAGATAAGGACTGTCGGTGAAATGTTAGGATAAAAATCCTCAGCTAGTTCACTATATGTATCTTGCATATGTTAAGGCATATGCTCTTGTTTCTTAAGATTATTTATCTACAGTACTCTTATATGTATATGTGGGTAATCGCCTGCGCTTTGGCGGGATTACGGGAAAACGGGAATAGGCTGGTAGTTCATAGTAAGCATGGTGACAGGCACACCGGAAGGGGGAACATGGGCCATTGGAATGAACAAATCAGGGCTGCAGAGCAGTACAGAATTCTTTCTAATCCGGAGTGCCTATTACCATTGCTTTTAACAACTGGAGCTAGGAATACGATGCCGAACTGAATGGCATCAAAGTGATTACAGATTGTTGGAATCTGAACATTAGATGCGCCTATCCAGTGGACGGGAGCTATGCTCTTTCAAGAAGAAAGAGGAGTGGTGGGGTAGTTCCCGGCCAGTTTATTCCCTGCCTTCAGAGCGATTTATGCAATAGCAGCGCAAGGTTTGAGGGTTTTCCTTTTCCTCCTTAGCCCTCAACTTTGCAATGCTTTATCCCATCTCGAATGTCTCAAACCTCTCCTTCTTTGCCCTGCAGATCGGGCAAAGATCGGGTGGTTCTTCCCTTGCGCAGAGATAACCGCATACCATGCACCTGTAAACCTGAACCATCTCTTTTCCTCCTGCTCCTTTTTGCTCTAAGATACCCGGATAACCTCTCTCATAATACTCCTGCGGGCGCCGCTCAGGTATCGGGTCGTGTTTTCTATCTGCCCAATCATCGCTCACATACAGCACGCATAAGCAGCAGCCGTATTCCTCCAGATCTGGATCACGGTAGTTGCACGGGCAGATCATATCCATATCATCTGCCAGCACACCGCTTGCGATCCTGCAGGGACATGAGGGATAGCCATACCTGTGCTCGTTCTCCCAGAGCCCCTGAAGGATATCATCTAACTCTTCTTTGACAGGGTTGAACTGGTAGCCTTCCTCATCTGCTATTTTCTTCATCCCGGCGAACATTTCTTCAATAGTTCTCATAAACCCAGGGCCTCTCTCAATTTATCCTCGTAGAACCCTACTATTACCTTATCGCCGATTACGATGGTCGGGAACCTCAATCCTCCGCTTATTCTCATTACTTCTGAGCTAACTTCTTTTTTTTTCTCACCACTTAACTTATCCACGTCCACATAGTCGTATTCAATTCCATTTGCTTTTAAAAACCGCTTTGCTGCCCTGCAATGCATGCAGGTGCTGAGCGTATAGAGTTTGGGCTTTATCCTCATGGCTTTCTATTCGCATGCCCCGGGCATCAAAATATTCCCGCAGTCGCTGCATACAAATCTTGGAAGACCCTTCTTCAGGATCTTGACCGGCGCAGGGTACCCTCCTTCCCATATAGGAAGATCTACACGCCTGGCATGTTCAATACATAGTCCCATGCCGCACATTATACATACTGAGACCGCTTCATTCTTAACATCGTTCTCTGCACACAGATAACACTTCAACATGGCAATCACCAGTTCTCCTTGAGAGCTTCATGACAGGGCTGGCACAGAATCCGCCTCACATTCTCTATATCCTTCTCAAGCCTTACGGGATAATCACCCCTCCATACGGGCGTTATTTCCCTGATAGCATGTTCCATGCATACGCCCATTCCGCATACTATACAGACAGCCACTGCATCTTCATCTTTTCCCATTTTTGCGCACAGGTAACATTTCAATCAATTCACTCTCCGCCAGGTTCTTCATCAGGTGCCAAAAGCCCTTCACTTATTAATAAATCGCTTCTGACCGCATGCATTCCCTCAGCTTTAGTGCTCAATATATAGCGAATATTTTTGGCCAATTCATTAAGTTTTATCCTTGAACAGGTCTCGCCCCTGGTTATGCCGCTCACTATAGCGACTACAGTGCCTTCAGTCTCAGGGTTCTTAGGTCTTACGAATTTTGTCCTGATCCCTGCTTTTGCGAAATCCTCAAAATCAATGGGATACTCACAGGCAATGACAGCAGGTATGTTGATATACTTTAAGATTTTTTTTGTTTTGAAAATAATATGGGAATTGACATTCCCCATATGTAATAACACCAGTCTGTGCCTTGCGATCTGTTCAATTTCCTTTGCAGTCAGACCGAATGAAGCTCCATAGCCCCTTGAAGTGGTCGAAGACCCGACCTCATCCATCGGGATGCCAGCTCCTGCCTCAAGCACAAGAACGCTTACCTGTATACCTTCTCTTCGCAATCCCTGTGTTATCTCGCATACAGGCTTGGTGATATGCCGCCGACCGGGTGTCATAGCGATCGCAACGACATCAGGCCTTGCGGCCTCAGACAGTGTCCCGCGCTGTGCCAGACCTCCTCCGCGGCCAAGTCCCATTGCCTCTCTGCAATCTACCAGTTGTGTTTCTCTTCCAAACATTTTTATTTCTTAACTCCAAGTATTGTCTCCCACGTATTAGCGTGGTCTTCTTCTTCTCTTAGTATCTGTTCAAGCATAACCCTTGTCGTGATATCGCCCTCTTCAGTGGCTAATTTAATATGCTCTTTATATTGTTTGATTGCTGTGTTCTCTTTTGCAAGGTCATCCTGGATCATCTTTCTCAGGTCGCCACCCTCTGCTATAGGGGATACTTTCTTTGTCGGGACTCCGCCCAGGTAGTTGATGCGCTCACCCAGACTCTCAGCATGCCTCATCTCGGCTATAGCGATTTCTCTCTCTTTATCAAGGATCTCCGGGCTCTCCATCCCCTGTCCCTCATAATGATGCTTCATATACTGTATTATAGCACTCAGTTCTTGTTCACGGTCTTTGTTCAATGCATCTATTATTTTTTCGTTCATAACTCCTCCCTCTCAATTAATCTCATTGATAACTCAATGAACAATAAATTAATGAACATGAAAGTATTTTAACTTTTTTGGGTTCCACAATAAGCACCTAACTATTGATTGGTTATCAATTATTTAATCTTTTCCTGTAATTTTAAAAGCATTTTTCTTATTCCCTCTTTATGGCTGCGCTCACCGTGCATCGACCAGGTAAAAATCCTGAAAGCATTTTCTTCCCCTTCAGAAAGTGCAATTTTTGCGGCTTCTTCTTTATCTTTTTCTTCTTTTATCTCCCCTTCCAGCATAATCTCAAGGTTTGATCTCGTATCCTTTATCTTGCCAAGAAGCAATGCAAACTCGGCTGCATGCCATGCTTCATCAATGGCAATCTGCCACAGGTACTGCGCAACCTCAGGATGCCCCTCCTCCTCAGCTCTTTGCGACATTGCAAGGTACAGGGCAACCTCGTTGGATTCAGATTCAAAGGTTTTTTCCATGATTTTTAATATCTGCATTTTTCCACCTTAACGTTACGTTTTGGTTCGTTGGTATAATCGATTATCACTAACTCCCCCTTACTGTTATTTAGTATCTCATATATAATAAATAATGTGGTTTTTAGTTAGGTGGATTATTTAAAAGCCATTCACTCAAGTTCACTTATAAACTCACTTAACCTATCACATGTAACCTTTTTCTTGGCCTCGCTGCATTTTTTGACCTTATCCAGAAGGACGCACATCTGCTCATGCGTAAGATCGTAACCCATCTTCTGCACAACACCTTTTAATGCCTTGCTGCCTGTATGCTTACCTACGATTATTTCCCGCTTTGCGCCTACCATCTCAGGGGCAAATAGCTCGTAGGTCATGGGTTCCTCAAGAACAGCAGCTACATGTATCCCTGATTCGTGTGAAAAGGCATTCGCCCCCACAATCGGCTTTATCCTTGGAATCGGAATACCAGAGTACTGCTCCACCAGTCCTGATAGTTCCATAATCTGGCTCATGTCGTATCTCTCTATACCGTACTGCACGCGCAGGCTCACAAGCAATTCCTCAAGTGAGGCATTTCCGCATCTTTCCCCGATGCCATTGATAGTGGTATGTAGCTGAAAAGCTCCTGCCTCGGCTCCACTCAGGGTATTTGCAACCGCCATACCCAGATCGTTGTGGCAGTGGATACATACCTTTGTTCTGATTGTTTTTTTAATTTCGCTGACAAGGTAGAATGCTGTGCGGGGACTCAATATCCCAACAGTATCCGCAATGCTGACGTAATCTGCGCCATGCTCTTCTGCCGATTTAAAAATTGATTTTAAGATGTTGATATCTGTACGTGTAGCATCCTCAGCAGCAAACCTGACTGTGAGACCATGATCTTTTGCATAATCAAGTACATCAAGGGCACAGGATTTTGCCTCCTCAAACGTCTTATGGTATTTATACTTAAGGTGTAGATCAGATGTTGCAATAAAAATGCTCACAAAATCAACATCGCACCGAAGCGCAACATCAATATCTTTCGCCACTGAACGTGCAAGACAGCATATCCTGGCATCGAGTCCAAGATGCGCTATCTCCCTTACTGTAGCTTCCTCTTCCTCTGAGACCACAGGAAAGCCTGCCTCGATTGCCTCTATTCCAATACTATCCAGTTTTTCTGCTATAGTAATTTTCTCTTCTCTGCTGAAGACCACACCAGGCGTTTGTTCACCGTCTCTCAGGGTAACATCACAGATCTCGATATCATCCGGTTTTGGATTAATGAACTGCATCAGGCTGTTTTTAGAGTAATTGGACATATTTATCAGGGTTCATAAACCATGTTTAATCATTACTTATATCTTTGCATTTTTTTATGTATGGGAATCCATTTCCTATCGTATAACTATATATTCCAATCCAAAGACAATAGTTAAAAATGAGAGACCACAGACATGGGAAAAGAATATAACCTTTATACCAGATAAAGAAGGGAATAACCTTAAGCTTCAGTTCTGGCTTTTTAAGGATAACGACTTCACAGCCCCCTATCGGGCAGTGCATCTGTGGGTGAACGTAACAGGATGAAAATAAAAAAGGATATATATATCCCTGTGCTGGGCATAGCAGCAGGAGAGCTGATGATGTTATTCGGGCATGTGTATCTCAGCTTAGCTGTGCACATAATAAACCTTCAGGGTATAACCCTTCTACTTATTTTCAGCAATTCCCCCTCACCAACAAAAAATATTCTTCAAAGCCTGGTTCTATTGCTGCTGATGCGGATTATAAATCTGGCAATGCCCCAGTTTTTCACAACAACCCTGATGTGGTATCCACTGGTGTATGGGGTTATGTTTTTACCAATATATTCAATTATCCAAAATCAGCAAATCTCATCACGAGAGATCGGCATTGATTTTAAGAATCTGCATATCTACCTGCCTGCTGCCATTTTGATAGGTGCTGCAGTGGCACTGGCTGAGTATAATATCCTGTATCCTAAATCCCTTATAGATAATATTAAGCCTCACAATGTTGCATTGATAATTATAGTGATGTTTGTTTTTGTGGGGCTTGTGGAAGAGCTTATATTCAGGTCAATACTTCAGACAAGGCTTGAAAAAATACTGGGCTTAAAATACGGACTTGTGCTAAGTGCAGTTTTGTTCGGGATAATGCATGCAGGCTACGGCCTCATAAATGAGATATTTTTTGCAAGTCTCTTTGGTGTCATGATCGGATACATCTTCCAGAAGACACGAAGTTTTCCTTTCATACTGACAATCCACGGCACTGCAAATGTGTTCTTATTTGGCCTGTTGCCTATAGTATTAGCATGACCTTAAAGACAACTATTGCTGCAAATGTCAGAAGAAGGGGATTGGAGCAGGCACCAAGTGTACTTGAAGCCCACTCGTCCCAGTACCTGGAGTCTGAGATCAGCAGAGCGATGGAGAGAGATGCGATGAGGGAGACTGTTGCAAAGGCTCCACCCTGGGATATTACCTCAAAGGAGAAAGAGGTTTGAGTGTTCGAGACTGCAGCTATAATGCCCATATAACCTTTCCTTTTTTAACTAATCTTTTCGCCTGATTCCTATAAATACTATACTGATGGGCACTAAAACCATCAGTATTATAGCAAAGATCCCGAGTTTCCCGTATGCTGAAATCATATACTCTGCAACAGTGATATCTCCCTGCAGGGCATCTTCGTACATGGTATTAAATAGTCTATTCTCCACAAAATCCTTTATGTAATTAAAGGTCTCAGTTTCGCTACTCAAAACAGGGGCCGAGATACGTATCATGGTAACTGCGTCATCACCTGAGCCAAACTTCTTGAACATAAACCAGTAAACCATTACCTGTTTTTTACCTTCTTTGCTAATATCAAGCCTGTTTGCATAGAGTTTTGTATATGGATTTGGTTCATCTGCAACCGTGAATTGTGCAATGCTCTCTCTATCTATATTCCATCCTGCGCCTTCTACACATATCTTCTGCTTATGAAAACTCTCACCCACCTTGCTGTTTATGATATCCATCCATATCAGGTCTTTATCTCGCTTATATGCCCTGCTCATGAGGATGTCCGCATTCAATTTTGCATAGACCGCATCGGAGTATTTGAAATCAATGCTATCCCATTCTCCAATGGTCTTTGGGAAACCCTTGATATCTTCCTTGGAATTATATTCGTATACTGTTTTAAGCAAAAGGCGATTCTCTGTCTCACGCCAGTACTCAGTATCGGCTATTGTATAATCTGCGATGTTCTTCGGGGCAAGCAGGAATATCAGAACATAGGATAGGACTAAAATGCCTGCCAGTATTAAAATATTTTTTTGAATCGTAGCCGTCCAAAACACCTCCCTACAAGGAATAATCCCACAAGAGCAACACTGAATAAGAGAAGGCTTGAGAAATCATGGAAAAAATTGATCGCAGCCTCCTGACCGTATGCATTGGCAATCGCCAGCACTGATGTAATCCGAATTACGTTTCCCGCCAGTGCTAAAGGGATTGCTGATATAACGATTATGGACTTCATCAGCATCCCGCCCTCCAGGATAAAGGCATATATGGCCGCGATTGTCAGCAATGATATTATTGATCTAAGACCGCTGCATTCAAGCCCGACCTCAAATGTGCCTGCGGGGAGAATGAGCTGCAGTCCATCCCTCTCTACAGGTATCCCAAATATATTCGCAAGGTCTGAGGATAATATTGCTGAACCTGTCTGTATAGGCGGAGCAACAGTATCCACGAAAGGGATGGGGATCATAAATAACAAGAACAAGAGTGGGAACTTGATCTTTTTTATGAATTCCCATCCGAACAGGAACAATATAGCACCTGAGATCGTTGCTATAAGGGATATGCCAGATATGGAAGGTGCGGTCCAGTTAGCCCCGATACCGTGCAGTATGATACCGCCGACAAAGAGCGCAAGACCTTCCATGGTCTGCTTTTTCTCTACACCGGCAAGCTCCTGTCGCATATTCCATATAATATATCCTGAGACAACAGGCACAAGAAAGCCATGGGTGTAATACGGGTTGTATAACCACGAATCAATCAGCCACCTTAAAGTATCATAATAGAAAACTCCTGCTACTGCAATGAGTATAAGCAGAATGTATGTCATAACTCACACCTCTAGCCAACTTTTTTTAGAATGGTCAAATCCCAGGTTACCCAAGATTCCACATATCTACTGAATACCAGATATGTTTAAATACTTTTCACTTTCTATCGGCACCTATCAAATATAGTTAATTTTATGGTTTTAATTATTAATTATAACAAATTAATTTATATCATGTGACTTCATACGAGATAGTAGTAGCCAGTGTACAGAATGATTGATAGGTGATATATTATGATGATATCAGGAAAATGGCTTAAAATAATGGTTGGTACAGTATCTGGTTTAATGGCACTGTTGCTTATCCCGGTGGCACATGCCGGGGAAGAATTTCAAATTAGCTATTACTGCATTGACTGTCATCAAGACAGGTATAATGAGTGGGCGCGTTCAATGCACGCTATTGCAGTGAGCGATCCTGTCTTTGAGGCAGCCTATATCAGGGCGCTTAAATCCGACCCCAAATACAGGTACTACTGCCTGACCTGTCATTCTCCCACAACGATAAAAACAAATGACTTTAACTTAACAAAATCAGTATCTATTGAGGGCGTTACATGCAGCTTCTGCCATACGGTCACTGGAATTGAGAATAACAGCTATGTCTTTAATCAGAGCAACCCTATGCAAGGCCCCTATAGTGATTCAGATACGGATGCACATGACTCAGCATACTCTCCTCTGCTCACAACATCGGAGTTCTGCGCCGGGTGCCATGAATTCTCTATAAATGGGGTACCTGTCTATGAGACATATACTGAGTGGAAGGAAAGTCCATATGCAGCCGAGGGCAAGCAGTGCCAGGATTGCCATATGGAAACAAAATCAGGAGTTGCTGCAAAGAACGGACCTATCAGAGAGAAGGTTTACCAGCACTTCTGGTATGGGGGGCACTCAGGACAGTTTCTGGAGAAAGCTTTCCAGATAGAGTCCAGAGTTCAGCAGATAGGAGATAAGATCATAGTAACGCTCAACGTTACCAACAGCAACGTTGGCCACATGGTTCCAAGCGGCTTTCCATCGCGAAAGGTGATCCTGGATTTCAAAGCAAGCGATGGACAGGGAAAAAATATCTTCAGCGATCAGAGGGTCTATACCAAGACCCTTATTGACATATACGGCAATGAGGTAAACGATTTCTGGAAGGCAGCATCTATAGCCCGGGATAATAGGATCAAGCCAAAAGAGAGTAGAATCGAAGTGTTCGAGTTCGAGGTGCCGGAGGGGATCAGCAAACTGAATACTCAGACCACGCTGATCTACCAGCTCAATGCGGAGATAATCACCAGATCAGTGGAATCCATGAACGTGGAAATAGCGAAGAATGAAGGAACAACATTGCTCAGCAGAGCAGCAGCAGTAGAGATAGTGAGTACTCCAAAAGAGGCGCCGACAGCAGGATGGGCTGGATTCATTGCAATCATGGTAGCAGCAATATTACTGAGCAGAAAAAAGAGGACGTAGAAATATATACTGTGGGAACGATATGAATAAATTAACATGATTAAATTCCATGCCCATATCGTCTCCCGCGGCCGGGCCGAAGGAGAGGCGCTGGTCACCTCACAATCCATATCATTTTTAGGAAGTGTTGACCCGAGGACAGGAATTGTGGTTGAGAAAGGGCATGAGCTTGCTGGAGCTAGCATAAAAGGGAAGGTGCTGGTCTTCCCTGGCGGGAAGGGCTCAACCGTGGGCTCGTATGTGATATACCAGCTCAAGAAGAACGGTGCAGCGCCCTCTGCCATGATAAACATAAAAGCAGAGCCCATTGTTGCAGTCGGCGCCATAATCTCTGATATACCGCTTGTGGATAAGGTGGAGAGGAATCCTGTTACCACAATAAAAACAGGGGATAAGGTTTTAGTGGATGCGATTGTAGGAAGTGTGGAGATCCTATGAACGATGAAAAGGGTTTTATGGAAATAAAAATGAGTTCAGGCTGGTATATGACCATCTCGCTGCAGAAAAGCGACCGATTTGAGGGGGAGAAGGAATACGTTGAGATAGCCAAGGAAAGGGGCGGGCAGAAGCGCGGGAGGTTCAATCTCAATCCTAAGTATGCAAGGGCGCTGGGCGAGGCGCTTGTCAAATTTGCAGATGAGAATGAATTATAAATTAGCCGTCAAACCTGCTAATTTCTAAACTCCCTTCTGGCGCGCATCAGATCCCCTATCTTTGTGGAGGTCAGAAGCTCAAAGACGATCAGCAATAAAAACAGAATAAAGAGATTGAAAGCAACATCACCAGCATCTTTATTCAGGGCTATAAGAGCCGCTATGAGCGGAGCAGCAAGTGTCCCGATTACACCTGAAACATGCATGATTGCCCTGTTCCTGCCTCTGGCTTTCAGATATGAGAAGTAATCTATCTTGAGAGTGGGCTCAACCCGCGCCGGGCCGTTGAGGTAGTAGTGAGTGAACCTGATCCCGAGCAAATTACCCGTGATATAGTGCGAGAGCGGATGCAGCGTCGCGGTCAGTATAAGAGCACTTATATAGAGCGCCAGGTCAGATTCTATCTGAAAAGCCAGAAATAGGGCAGCTATTGTGATTACAATCTCAAGCAGGTTCCCGACAGGGACGCTGAGTGTGAAGGATACCTTCTCCCTGAACCTTTTCTGGTCTATATTTGCTATTAATTTCAGTACCTCATCATCGTTGATTTTATCTTTTTTCACCTGGTTGATGATACTCCAGAAGGCCCTTCCATTATAGCTGGTCTCGATCTGCCTGAGGCGCTCTTTTAATTCTTCGTGCATGCTATCGTACCACAGTTATGACAATATCTTTGTTCTCAATGATTCTGCCATCATGGATTACCTGGGCTCGGGCCTTGTATCTTATCTCTTCACCCGCTGCCAGATTTGCCCTGATATCCACAATCTTGAATCCAGAATCCTCACCAGGACGCAGGCTGCCAATGCTATAATTTTCAGGATTAAAATTGAGGTATGGTTTATCTGATGAGTTTATGTTAAAACGAATAACTGCATAGATACTGGATTCACCCGGGTTGTTAACACGTACTTTTATCTGCTTGGTCTCGCCGTTTTTCATTTTGATATTTGAAGGCTCAATATCAAGGATGATATCCTTCTTAGAAATCGTGTTTTTCTCAGATAAGCACCCTGCAAAAAGTGCTGATACTATAAGAACTGCAACAATTATTATCTTCATGTTATCAATGCTTGATGATAACGTTATTATTATTAAAAAGTATTGTTATTTCATTCTTCTCAGGGTCGTCTCAGGTGTTCGCAGGTTCCAGCCACTATTTTCTCAAGCTTTCCTTCGCCTGTTTCCAGTATCAGCGCACCTTCGCTGTCCACTCCGACCGCTTCGCCGTATATCGTCCTTGTCCTGGTTGTGATCTTTACCCATTCTCCTATAGTCGCCGACATATCTCTCCACTCATCCAGTATAGATGAGAAATCGTCTCTCTGGAACTTCAAATAAAGAGACTCGAACTCTTCAAGCAATTTCTGCACGAACCCGGCACGGTCTATCTCATGCCCCAGTTCTTTTTTCAGGGATGT
The DNA here is from genome assembly GCA_020724545.1 of Candidatus Methanoperedens nitratireducens. Lineage (GTDB taxonomy): Archaea > Halobacteriota > Methanosarcinia > Methanosarcinales > Methanoperedenaceae > Methanoperedens > Methanoperedens nitroreducens_B. Next base: position 64,866 of record DYGR01000001.1, on the reverse strand, counting down.
AGAACTTTCGCGGACGTCCTCGGGGAATGATTCTGTATCCACGTTGGCGTCTATACCTATGCCCACTACGCAGTAATCTATAACATCAATCTCAGCCTCAATCTCGGTGAGGATTCCGCATACCTTCTTCCCATTGATAAGTACATCATTAGGCCATTTTATACCTGCCTGAAGGTCGTAGCTGCGGATTGTTTTTGCAACAGAGACCCCGGCAAGAAGTGTGATCCTGGATGCATATAGCGGCTGTATCCCGGGTTTCAGGATCAGGGAAAGCCATATGCCGCCCTCCGGGGATATCCACTTCCGCCCCATGCGTCCCCGCCCTCCGGTCTGGGATTCGGCTATAATGACTGTACCTTCCTCAACCGAGCCTGCTATCTCTCTGGCTATGGTATTGGTGCTTTCGATCTCATTAAAGTACTGGATATTTTTCCCGATTATACTGGTTTTAAGCCCTGCTTTAATCACAGCCGGGGACAATCTGTCAGGAGAACTCACAAGCGAATATCCAATATTGGGAGATGATTCGATCATATAACCCTCATCCCTCAATACTTTGATATGTTTCCAGATAGCTGCCCTTGAGACTGCAAGTTCACTGGCAAGTACTTCACCCGAGACAGGGCCTTTAGCTGTGATAAGTCTCTCAAGTATCTTCTCTTTTATATTCATTTTGTTCCACTCGCACTCTGTATATATGCCCCGACCGCAGCAGTTATTGCCGCCACTTTCTTATCATCTGCGCCAAGGGCAGAGGCAAGTGTGGCGCCTTTCTCCTTTTCAGCCTCAACTATTTTCTCAACCTCAGAGATGATATTGTTATCCTCTATGAAATGTGTTGTCAGCTCACCCCGCCTGAAGTATTCGTTATTCATCACAGCCTTGTGGAAAGGTATGTTCGTAGTTACCCCGACTATGATATACTCGTATAACGCACGTCTCATCCGCTCTATGGCCTCATTCCTGTCCCTTCCCCAGACTGTGAGCTTTGAGATCAGTGAATCATAGAACGGCGTTATGGTGTATCCTGTGTGCACGCCGCTGTCCACTCGCACGCCAGGGCCGCCTGATGATCTGTATCTTCTGAGCTTTCCAGGCGATGGCGTAAAGTTATTCAAAGGATCTTCTGCATTCAACCTGCATTCGATTGCCCACCCCCTCTGCTCTATATCCTCCTGCTTGTAGCTTAATTCTTCATCTGATGCAATCCTCAGTTGCTCTTTTGCAAGATCCACTCCTGTCACTACTTCGGTTATCGGGTGCTCCACCTGCAGGCGTGTGTTCATCTCAAGGAAATAGTAATCTCCCTGTGAGTAAAGGAACTCCACTGTGCCTGCACTGGTATAATTGATCGCTGCTGCCGCCTTTACCGCATCAGTGCCCATCCTTTCTCTTAATTCATGCGTCATGACAGGAGAAGGCGATTCTTCGATCAATTTCTGGTGTCTTCGCTGGATAGAGCATTCGCGGTCCCCTACATGGATAATATTGCCAAAAGAATCAGCAAGGATCTGAAATTCAATATGGCGCGGCTCTTCGAGGTATTTTTCTATGAACACTGTGGCATCTCCGAATGCTGATTTTGCCACCCTCTGTGTGGATTCTATTGTCGGGATGATCTCATCCTCTTTCCGTACCACTTTCATCCCGATGCCTCCTCCGCCTGCTGATGCTTTGATGATCACAGGATAACCTATACTCTTTGCAATATCAAAAGCCACATCAGGATCACTTATACCCCCATCACTTCCGGGTATGACGGGAATTCCAGCAGCCACCATTATCTTTTTTGCCGCAATCTTACTGCCCACGCTCTCAATGGCCTGGCTTGTAGGACCTATGAACCTTATCCCCTCTTTGCTGCATCTATCAGCAAATTCAGGGTTCTCGGCAAGAAAACCGTATCCAGGATGGATACCTTCAGCCCCTGTTCTATGTGCCACATCAAGTATATTATCCATATTCAGGTAGCTCTGGCCTGCGGGAGCAGGACCGATAGGATAGGCCTCATCTGCATACTTTGCAAACAGTGCGTTTTTATCCACCTCTGAATATACAGCAACTGTCCTTATGTCAAGTTCCCTGCATGCACGCATGATGCGAATCGCGATTTCACCGCGGTTGGCGATCAGTACTTTTCTGAACATGTCTCACCCGATGATGAGCAGTGCATCTCCTGCGCTCACTGTACTGCCTTCTTTAATAAATATATCCTTAACAGTACCTGCATGGGGAGCATGGATGTTGTTCTCCATCTTCATGGCCTCAAGAACCAGCACTACATCTCCCTTGCCTACAGAATCACCTTTTTTGACCTTTACCTTCAAAACCATGCCCTGCATGCTTGCGCAAATCGCGCCGTCCATATTCTCAGGACGTTGTGTTATCTCCTTGATCGCTACACCTCCGCCTCCGACCGATACGATTCTTACATCGAATATGTCACCGTCAACTTCGATCTTGAACTCGGTGGGCAGAGGCGCAGCTTTCTCATTATCATTATTCTGTTTTGGAGCCAGAAGTGCTTCCTCTTTCGCTTCACCCCTTAAGAACCTGGGGGCTATTGCAGGATACAGGGCATAGGTCAGGATATCCTCGGGTTTTTTGACAATTCCAAGAGCATATGCTTCTTCTGTGACCTTATCAAGCTCAGGAGGCAAAAGATCAGCAGGCCGGCAGGTGATTGGTTGTTCATCGCCAAGAATCTTCGCGATTAGCTCTCTGCTTATGGGCGCAGGCGTACATCCGTACAGGCCTTTTACATAGTCTTTTGCCTCTTTTGGTACGACCTTGTAGCGCTCGCCCATCAGCACGTTCAGCACAGCCTGGGTGCCCACTATCTGGCTTGTGGGTGTAACAAGAGGAGGATAGCCCAGCTCTTCTCTTACCTTTGGCATCTCAGCAAGAACTGCATCGTATTTATCAAGAGCATTTTGCTCTTTTAATTGCGACACCAGGTTTGAGAGCATTCCACCCGGTATCTGGTATTTCAGAACATCTGTGTCTATCCTCTCTGATATGGGGTCGAGAATACCGCGGTATTTCTCCTTGATCTCCTCAAAGTACTTCTTTATCTCAGTCATAAGGGATAGGTCAAGATGCGTATCGTAAGGCGTTCCCTGAAGCGCTGCCACAATTGTCTCTGTGGGTGGCTGCGACGTTCCCCAGGCAAGCGGTGAGAAAGCTGTATCCAGGATATCAATCCCTGCCTGGCATGCAAAAAGGTAGCTCATAGGGGCCATCCCGCTTGTGCAGTGGCTGTGCAGGTCAACCGGGATACTGATCTCTTTTTTCAGGGCCTGGGTCAGATCAAAGGCACACTGGGGTGAGATGAGGCCTGCCATGTCCTTTATGCAGAGCGAATCACAGCCCATTGCCTGAAGTTCCTTTGCCATCTTTACGTATAATGGGATCGGGTGAACAGGACTGATGGTATAACATACTGTACCCTGGACATGGGCATCCATGCGCTTTGCGGTCTTGATCGCCACCTCCATGTTCCTTATATCGTTAACAGCATCAAAGATCCTGAAAATATCAACACCAGATTCGGCTGCATGCTCGACGAATTTGATTACAATATCATCCGAGTAATGCCTGTAACCCACAAGGTTCTGCCCGCGAAGCAGCATCTGAAGAGGTGTCTTCTTTACCGTTTTTTTAAGAGCCCGCAGTCTGTCCCAGGGGTCTTCGTTCAAATAACGTATCGACGAATCGAATGTTGCTCCGCCCCATACCTCAAGCGAAAAGAATCCTACCTCGTCCAGCTTTTCGGCAATGGGGAGCATATCCCGCGTTCGCATTCGTGTAGCTATGAGGGATTGATGTGCATCCCGCAGTGTTGTATCTGTGAGTTTTACTTGAGCCATGATTTCCAAGCCATATTTAGCAGTATAGTTATTTAATTTATGGTATTTTCTAATAGCCAAGATACCCTCAAATCAATAAAGTATATATTACTATCATTCATATTCTGACCAAGGTGATACCATGCAGGCTGAGGTTTCAACATTATTTGGACTAAACATTTACACTGAAAGAGGAATCTATATAGGAAAAGTAAATGATGTGGTGCTTGAAGTGAATGAAAGAAAAGTGACAGGTCTTGCGGTCACGCGATTAAATCCTGATATGTTTGATACATCCAAACCAGGAGTGGTCATCCCGTATAGATGGGTTACTGCCGTCGCAGATATAGTTCTTATCAGGCATATCAAAGACCAGTTCAAGAGGCCTGAGGAAATCCCCGAGGATTATAATATATCCAATGATGATTAACAGTAAGTCGTGAATAATGCTTTTTTAGAAAAAGAGATGAAGGACAGGGAGATCTATGCCGACCTCAGGGTATTCCCTCCTTTTGCACTCAGGATCGATGGGAGAGGGTTCAGGCGTGTGCTTGAACTACTGGGGTTTAAAAAACCGTATGATGATGTATTCGCACGGGCTATGGCGAATTCTGCCGAGTCCCTCTTTAAGGAAAGCGGCTTAAATCCTTTATTTGCCTTTACATTCTCAGATGAGATTAGCTTTTTTTTCTATGAAATCCCTTATAATAGCAGGATTGAAAAAATCGATTCAATAATCCCAAGCTTTATTTCATCTGCATTTACAATCCAGTTGAATCTGAAAAATCCTGTATCGTTTGATTCAAGGATCATTTTGCTTGGAAAAGAGGATATCTACAGGTATCTCGTGTGGAGGCAGGCAGAGACATGGAGGAACCATGTAAGCTCTTATGGATACTATACACTGTTGAATACCGGTTTTTCTGAGAATGAAGCAGCTTCACGCCTGAAAAATATGAAAGCCAGCTCAATCCATGAACTTGTATTCCAGCACGGCATCAATCTTTCACAGACACCTGCATGGCAGAGACGCGGTATACTGATCTACAGAGAAACCTATGAGAAACAGGGATACGACCCTATTAATAAGGTATATGTCAAAACGATCAGGAAAAAGATAATACAGGAATGGAACACCCCTATATTTAAAACAGAGGAGGGGAGAGAACTTGTTAATCGTCTTATTGCCTGATATGTTTGGGTCAATTTTTGCCTGTACCGTTACGTTATATATAAAATAAGCATGGTTTAAGCCATCTATTATGGACATTATATTGATAGTAGCATTCTTAGTAGCTATTTTCATGGGGCTGAATATAGGCGGCAACAATGCTGCGGCTTCTATGGGTGCTGCTTATGGGGCAAAGGTCCGCACCAAGTATCAGGCTGTGATGTTAATCGGTGTATTCTCCCTTCTTGGAGCAGTATTCAGCGGTGGAGAAGTGATAAAAACACTGGGGACGGGAATTCTCCCTGAGGGAACAATACTGCTCGAAGGGGCTACAATAGCAGTCGGAGCAGCGGGTATAACTCTTTTTCTGGCAAATATACTGCGCATACCGGTATCCACAAGCCAGGCAGCAGTTGGGGCAGTTGTAGGAATCGGTTTTTTCTACGGGGCTTCGCAGGTAAATATACAGCTTCTTGGCAAGATCGTGGTCTGGTGGATCGTGACTCCTGTTCTTGCCTGGCTGCTTGCATACCTTATGGGTAAATACCTTTACACAGATATCCTTGTCTGGATCGCAGATCACCACGAATCAGAAGCCGCAATACGAAGATCCTTGAGTGTACTGCTGACCATTTCAGGTTGCTATGTAGCCTATTCTGCTGGAGCCAACAATGCAGGCAATGCAGTCGGGCCGCTCGTAGGGGCAGGTGTTATGCTCTCGCTTGAGGGTGCGGTTTTAGGTGGTATTGCTATTGGTTTTGGTGCTCTTCTTATGGGTGGAAGGGTACTGGATACCGTGGGAAAGGAGATCACTGAACTGTGCGTAATTCGGGCCACATTCGTGGAGTTCATATCAGCCGTAATGGTTCACGCTGCCTCGATATTCGGAGTTCCTGTCTCACTTGGTGAGATTGTTGCAGCCGGGGTCATTGGAATCGGGTGCGCAAACAGCGGAATGCATATCATAAGAGGTGAAGTTGTGAAGAAGATATTGATTGCCTGGGTTGTCTCACCCCTACTTGCTGGCACACTGGCGTATATACTTATGAGATTAATCTAAATCAATTTTGCAATTGCAGCCGATACATCTGTGGTGAAATATGAGCCGCCAAGATCAGGAGTGGTGATCCCGTCACAGAGAACGCTGTTCACCGCTTTCCCGATTGAATTTGCTTCCTCTACCCATCCACCCCATTCAAGCATCATCTTAACGCTCAGGATAGCCGCTATCGGGTTGGCAATACCTTTTCCTGCAATATCAGGGGCGCTTCCGTGAATAGGTTCAAAAAGCGCGTAGCGTTCACCAATGTTTGCGCTGGGACATAGACCAAGCCCGCCTGCTATGGCTGCAGCAACATCGCTCAGGATATCCCCGAATAGGTTTGTGGTCACTATTACATCATATCTCTCTGGATGAAGGATCAGGTCATATGCCATGGCGTCCATGAGCATCTCATGATGTGATATCCCGTTTCGCTGTGCACTACCTATGCAGACATCGCGGAAAAAAGAGCATGATTTTAATACATTCGCTTTATGCACGATGGTTATATGCTTTTTTCTAGATTTCGCCAGTATGCATGCCTGATTTGCAATCCTTTCACTGCCTGCCCTGGTTATAACCCTCGTGGTGTATGCCACATCCTCATGAAGTTCCTCCACTCCTGAGTACATGCCCTCGGTATTTTCCCTTGCTATAACAAAATCGAATTCTTTTGCATCACAGGGCAATCTGATGTTCTTCAGGGGAACAAAAGGTCTGATATTGGCGTATAGATCAAGCTCTTTCCGAAGATGCATAAGAACACTTCTATAACCTGGATCAGGCGGGGTAGTGATTGCCCCGAACAGCACACAATCGCATTCCCTGATTATGTCCATATCCTTATTCGTGATTGCGCTCCCGGTTCGCTCCCATTTACCATAACCGATATCAAGAGGTATTTTCTCGATACCAAGACCAAAAGCATCAAGTACGGATAATGCCGCTGGTATAACTTCCCTGCCAATGCCATCACCCGGGATAACTGCTAGCTTCATCTCAAACCCACTCTGTTGTTATTTTCTATATTCCCTCTCAAAACCCTGACAAGCATCCTTATCGCATCAACGATATCATACTCGGATGCTCCCCAGTGTACCACAGCGCCATCTATCCCATTGATGTTGATCATACCTGATTTCTTGCTCTGGCAGCATCTTGTGATAAAGGGTCTGGTTGGCGTATAAAGCTCTGCCCTAATGGGACACATGTTGATATGCCTGTAAGTGAGGTCGGGAAAGCGCAGTTCAAATATCTGTTTTGAGATATCGCATCCAACAAGCTCGGAATTATCCTCAATATCAATATCAGTATCGAGATATTTTCCTTTAAGTTCTGATGCATGGCACGGGAAAACCACCTTCCCGCCCTCAAATGTACGAAGATCAATGAGCTTTGTTGTGAACCTTATGTCCAGCTCACCCAGTATACCGCTCCTGATAAGCCTCTGTATTGCAAAGGCAAGCCACGGCGGCTCAGGGGGTGATATATCAATTATCTCTATCTCCATAACCTCATCAAGATCTGGCTCATGGACAAAAGTGATATGTCGATCCATGCCTTCAAAAAGAACAGTATTTACACTCCCTTTGCATAATGGAATTGCGGACTCAATAAGCAGTGTCCTGTCATGGGAATCGAGTTTTTCTTCAAATTTCTTTACCTGTTCTCCTTTTGCTATCAGCTCAAGTGAAACAAGTTTTTTGAGCAATCCTTCACCTTCGCTTTTTACCCTGTATATTGCATAACCATAAGGCAGATCAGCGATCAGGTATTCTGTTGTGAAATAAATGGGACAGCCTATTCGCCCTGTCGGGTCTGTTCTTGTCACGCCCACACGTTTATATTCTGCTGGAAATATCACTGCTGCACCTTCCTTTTTCTGTACTCAACAAGCCCTCCGTATGCCAGGATATCACGCAGAAAATCAGGAAGTTCTGTACCCTTAAAGCTTTTATCTTTATTTCTTACAAATCCATTTTCAAGGTCGATCTCAATAATATCGCCCTCTTCACAGTCTATTCTTGCTTCTATAATAGGCAGGCCGATATTGATGGCATTCCTGAAAAATATCCTGGCGAATGACTCTGCCACTATACATGCTATGCCTGCATGTTTTAAAGCAAGGGGTGCCTGTTCCCTTGATGAGCCGCACCCGAAGTTCTTGCCTGCAGCGATTATATCGCCGCTTGTCACTTTCTGTGAGAACTGCGGCTCAATCCCCTCCATGACATGCGATGCGAACACACTCATATCAGTGGTGCGCAGGTATTTACCCGGAATAATAACATCGGTATCGATATTGTCGCCGAATTTCCATACCCTTCCTGATATTCTATCGATTTTTTTATTGTTCATTGCTTGCCTGGGTATTGTTCACGGCAAGCATAATCATTTTGGTGCTATCAAACAAAAAATTCTGAAGATGAGCTATCATTTTCTCTTTCGCCAGATAAGGTAGATCGCGCAAAGTGTTATCACAGCCAGAGTCACTTCAAACCCTGAGGCCTTTTCTGTCGGTACTGCTGTCATGGTTGTGGTTTCTATCAGAGCGCCGTCGGTGGCAGTCTCAGCCTTCACTACTGATGCTGATATCGGCTCTTCTACATTTCTCAGTCCGGTTATAGCAAACGGGGAGAATTTCTCGGTTGATGCCACATAATATTCAAATTCAGTATCCTCTCTTAATTTTTGAGTGGGTAATTTGATCCACTGGGAATCATAGCGGTAGAGCGCAATTGAGACAGGATCAACCGTATCAGTCCATTGTTTCTCAACCCTGAAGGTTATATCAGCATTTTTAATATTCTTCGGTACTGCAAATCCTGATGTGCCGACCCATATATTTATATTTTTATAAGCAATTCCGGGCGCCGGACCTTTTACAATGGAAGAAGGACTTCTCAACACTTCTACAGCCGCGCTGATCTCTCCTGCATTGACATTGCCTGTTATATTAACGAACAGTACGGGGTTATTCTTGCTGGTAAATATATATGATGTTATCTTATCTTTAAAGATATATTGATCATATTTTTCTTTTACTTCGATATTAGAATAATCTTCAGCCGAAGCTACTCCACCGCCGCCTCCCCCGCCACCACCGCTGCTTGAAGATGCTCCCCCTCCGGAGAGCGTCGTGAGACTACCGGTGATGTTAGCAGTATTGCCGCTCTGATCTGTGCTAATGACAATATAATAGTAGGTCGTGCCCGCAGATAATCCTGCTAACTTCACGCTATGTGAGGTCACATTGGAGGTATCCTCTGCATTAGAGGTATAGCTTCCTGCAGTTGTGCCGTGTTTCACAAGGCTCTGCGCAGGCTTGTCTGTATCCCAGCTTATAATGGCAGAGCCTGTGGTGATCTGAGTCAACGTTACATTTGAAATCACAGGTGGGGTAATATCAGCAAGAGGCGCGAATACTGAGAAATGGCTGGTGTATCCTGAGACAGTCTTGTTCAGGGTATCGACACTTGAATTCTCTGTGATCTCCCATATGTCTGTCGTTGTATTATAGAACCACAGTCTGAATTTTGTTTCATCTACGATGAAAGAAGAGAAATTATACTGCATCTCAATCATGAGGGGTTCATCAAAGGTCAGGTTAGATAGATTCAAAGCAACTCCAGCATGCTTTAGACCCCCAGGATCTGGGATATCTACAGGCGCTACCAGAAGCACGCCTGATAGGTCTGCGGATTCAGGGATGCTGATCGAGGCATTGAATATTGCCGAGTCGATTGTAAAATTAAATCTCCAGGTTCCAGCGCTTGCATTGATCGTTTCTTTGATCCCGAGAGGAATGCTGGTCGAGGTATTGCTGTTGTTCCTGGTGTCGGTCACATTTACAGGAAGCCTGATTATAGTGCCGTTTATGCCAGTTTTATTAGTGGTTACATCAAATCGCCATATGCCGCTTGAATTTTCCATTTCCTGAGATGCATTCCCGCCCAGATTAGTAAGATCCACAGTTACGTTTTTAATACTGCTCACACTGGCAAAATCATGCGTGCTGACCATCAGCGCTGTACTATCAATCCCATCGGCCCTTATTGAATCAGGGGTGGCCCTGGCTGAATTTACCACTGGTGGGGTTGTATCTGTTACATTTAGTATTATAGTCCCATTCTCAATATTCCCTGCACCGTCTGTGGCATTCACTGAAAGTGAAAAGTTTCCAACCGCTGTGGTATTTACAGTCATCTGCCAGATACCGCCGCCGATATTCTGCATCAGACTGCTTGATGGGTCGCCAATTGCGCTTAAGTCTACTGCTACCTGCGCAACACCGCTTGTTATGTCTGTTACATTTGCTGTAAATATTGAGTTCTCAGAACCCGCTTCAATTATAGAAGGCTGTGCATCTGTGCTTATAAAGAGAGGAGGAGTATTATCCACTATCACGGATAACTGGACGCTAGTGTTCATGTTGTTCATGTTATCGTATGCTGTGACACTGAGGTAGTATATCTCATCTGAAGCACCTACTATTACACTATCGCTTACCCAGAAGCCTGAATCAGGATAGAGAGGGATATTGGTGAGTGATGTATTTATGGATGATACATTCACACTGGCGTTTTTCACTCCTGAGACGGCATCTGTTATCGTGGCATTGAGTGTTATTGCAGTGCCGTTCCTTGCTGCACTACCTGCCTGATATCCTGTTGGATTTGCTGTTACAAGAGGGGGATTCGCATCAAGAGATTTAACTGCAGCATATACATCTATTCTTCCAGCGCCATATGTATCGTCTTTTCCGGCAGTACCCAGATCCACTGAAGTAGTTTCAAGAATATTTTTTATCTGCGAAGGTGAGAGAGTTAAGCCATATTTCTTTGCAGCATGTAAAAGAAGAGCTACAGTACCTGAGACATGAGGAGTTGCCATGGAAGTGCCTGATTTATTCGTATAATCGCCAAAATTACCCAGCGAATTAATATTAACTCCAGGCGCAACAACGCCATGATCTTTCATCGAAAATCCAATACTTGAGAAAGAAGCATTCATATCGTTACTATAAACAGCACCGACTGCTATCGTTCCGCTTACACAGGCAGGACTTGAAACCCCCAGACTGGCTGCATTTCCTGCAGCAGATACGACTGTAACATTGAGTGCCAGGGCATTGTTTATGGCGCTCGTCAGTGATGGCCTATCCAGGTCGCAGTTTTTGTTTTTCCAGTTGCCTCCACCAAGGCTCATACTGATCACGTTAGCTCTGTTGCTAACAGACCACTCTATCCCGCGTATCACATCGCTCTCATAGCCCAGGCCCGAGCTATTAAGCACCTTTACCCCAAACAGGCTCACATTCGGCGCCACACCTGTAGTTGTTCCACGGCTCCCGTTTCCTCCCACAGTTCCAGCGACATGGGTCCCGTGGCCATGGTCATCGTATGCTGATCCACCGCCATTTACAAAATCCACCCACTTAATGACCCGCCCTGCAATATCAGGATGTGATGCATTAATCCCTGTATCGATCACGGATACATTGATGCCGATACCGTCGATCCCGAGTTCCCACACTTTTGTTGTATTTATACGTCTTATCTCAGAGGTTGCACTATCGATTTGCCCCTGTGAGACCAGAGCTGAATAATCCTCAACAATCTTAATCTCAGAGTCAAGCTCTATGCTTGCTATGTCATCGCGCCTTGAAAGTATCTCGATAAGTTCAGGCGATGCATTGACCGCTATGGCGTTCACAATCCAGAACTGTTTTATTTTATCTGCTTTTCCCCTGCTTTTTTCTTTTTTCAATAAAGTTAAAAGGTTCTGCTGGCTGTCTGATGCACGCTCCTTCATCAGGGTTACTGCATCTCCTTTTGATAAAGCTTTAAAAGAAGGACTGTCTTTCAGGGTGATTATTAGAGGAACATACTCGCCTTCCAGCATGCGGGATTTTACATCCATCGTAGTTTTATCACTTGCAGCTTCAGTTTCTACCAGAAATATACCTGATAAAGAAAATAAGAGCAAGAATACCAGTATGGAAGTAACTTTTTTGATTATTATCTCCTCCGGTTCACCATATCGATCCGAGATGGCAATTCCTGCCGTATCATAGTTTCGAGATTATTTATATTTTATCATCATAATGGTGATAATTAAAACTCAGCTATCAGCATAAAATAAATCTATTCAGGAAGGACGTTATGAGACCTTCCCCGGTTGCACAAGAGAGCATTCTCAGCCATCCATACCGTAACCACCCCAGCGATTACTCAGATCAATTGATGCATCTTCATACACCTGCTCCCCTGCCGCGCCATCCGCATGAGAGCGCCGCTACTTTTTATATGAGGTTGCTGCGGGAGGTGAGCGCTGAAATAAACGTATCTTTTGAATTCTCTGCGCTCCTAGCGTACTTGTGGTGTTACCAGAAAGCTTTTATCCAGATCTTTCTTTCTAGAGTGCTATGGTGAGTTTCGAAGAGATTGAAGAGGTCTATAAAAGGCTTGAGGGGAGACTTAAGCCTGATGAGTTCAAGTCAATGGTAGAGGAGAAGGTTATAATGATGAACGGACTCTGCGATTCTAAAACCGCTGCTATGCTTGTTGCCAGCGATCTGGGATTAAATGAGACCGTTAAGATCAAGGACATAGCATCGGATAAAGGCGGTGTCATTTTTATAGCAAAGGTGATCTCAATCGGTGATATCCATGAATTTTCACGCAGTGACAGCAGTACAGGGCGCGTAGTGAACATAACCTTTGCTGATGATACTGGCTCGATTAAGGCTGCACTGTGGGATGAGGCTTCCGATCTTGTGAAAATCGGGGACATAAAGGTGGGACAGAGCCTTAAAGTGAAAGGATACATCAAAGAGGGGCAGAGAGGACTTGAGGTGAATGTAGGCAGGGGCGGGAACATAGAGCATGTAGATAAAGCGGTAGATGTAAACATGGAGCCCATGAAGATCAATGAGATAAAGCCTGGAATGAGCGGCTTGAACATTATAGGCAGGATCATAGATACAGGAAAAGTGAGGGTTTTCCAGCGCAAGGATGGAACAACTGGAAAAGTGACAAATTTAACCCTTGGAGATGATACAGGCAAGATAAGGGTAACTCTATGGGATTCAAAGGCTGAGAGTGCTGATTTTAAGATAGGGGATACAGTGGAGATAATAAACGGGTATGCCCGTGAGAATACATTTAGCAATCAGATAGAACTACAACTGGGCTCAGGTGGAAACATAATGAAGAGCAACACTGCTGTTGATTATTCTGAAACCTTTACTCAGATTGCCGATATCGGGATCAACTCGGCCTACAGCGTAACAGGGCATGTCTCAGGGCTTGATGAGATTCGGGAGTTTGATCGTCCGGACGGAACCAAAAATAAGGTATCGAATATATACGTCTCTGATGATACAGGGCGCATAAGGGTGGCACTGTGGGGTGAGCATGCAGAGCTTGTAAATGAGCTCGATATAGGCAGCGAGATAAGTATAATAGATGCTTTTGCTAAACCGGGGAGGAATGAAGAAATAGAGCTTAGCGCTGGTGCAAGGACACGCATACAGGTTCTACGGAAATAATAGATACGGCAATAATAGAATAACGGTGCCAAAAAAGCTTTAGTTCTTATATTCCTTTGTACTATCCATGAATATCAGGCTGTCCCGCCCATGCATTGAAGATCCCACCCGATATATAGCAGAATGTCATCTCGGGAAAAGGGTGGTTATGGATAAGTTGTGCGATATTTTGCGCAATAAAGAGGCAAAAGAGTTGAAATGCTCAATAAGGCTTGGTGTTGCACGGTTTGAATTAGATGGAAGGAGCGTGATGATATACCAGAGCGGGCGCGTGGATATAAGAAGGATACAGAGCATGGGCGAGGCAGGGGAGGTAATGGGACAGATAATGTATATGGTAAAGGATGCTCTTAGCGATATATCCTCTTAGAGAATTCACCGAATATATTACTGTTGCTTTTAGATAGGTCCTCTATCTTTTTCTCAAGATTCTCCTCAACGCCTTTGATATTTATCCTGATGGAACGTTCTTTTGAATTTACGGTCTCTTCAAGTTCCCGCAGCCTTGAATCAACCAGCAGTATCATAATAGCAAGAGAACCGATCAGAAGTACAGCTGATATGATAATAACAGTGTCTGAACTGCCAAGCCTGATAAGCCATTTATATGTCAATACCATTGAAGAGGCTATCATAACCGCAGCCAGTGCAACGTTTTTAACTTCCATTCATACACCTCTTAATCAGTAGCAGTTGTACTTTTGGATATATATAGGTTTAGATTTTCAATCTGGCTGCATATATACGGAAATATTATTATAGGCAGGAACAAACAGGTTCTCTATGTCTCTACAGGTTTGCAGGTGATTGATATGCCCCATATAATGGAATTGTTCGGTAAGACGCGGGTAGTGGTTGAGAACGGGAAGGTAATAGAAGCAGGTGAACCTGTGGCAGACTGGTGCCCTGTATTCAGCAAGGTCGCGTCTGTTTCTAAACTCACAAAAGAAGAAGCAAAAAAGAATATGGAGTACAGGATAAAAGAACTCGGTATGTTTACACCGAAGAGAAGGTTTGATCACGGTGTTTTTGTTAATTTTGGTGCAAGTGAGATAATGATGACAGCTCTTCGCAGGGGTCTCATTGATACTACAGTAACAGTATGCGACGGCGCAGGCACGGTGATTACGAGTAACCCGGATCTTGTGCAGGGTATGGGCGCCCTGATGTCTGGATTGATAGAGACAGAGCCGATACCAGAGATAATCGAGGGAATAGAGTTGCGCGGAGGAACTGTGCTTGATAGAGAGAGCGCAGGAATTGATCAGGCAGGAGGCCTCATAAAAGCCTGTGAACTTGGATACAAGAGGATAGCTGTGAGCGTGGTCAGTACTGATGATGCAGGAGAACTTCGTGTGATAGAGAGAGAACATAATATCGATTTAATATTGATCGGCGCACACCTCACAGGCATACAGCATGCTAAAGCAGAGGGGTTCATCAGAGAGATGGATATCGTCACTGGATGCGCCTCAAAGATCGTGCGCCACATGGTTAAACCCGTTCTTCAGGTGGGTACCTCTGTTCCTATGTTTGCCATAACACAGAGGGGGAAAGAACTGCTCTGTGAGCGGGCAAAGGAGGTTGAGTCCCCTGTTCTAATCAACACCATGAAACTGCCCGTGCTGCCTGAGCACAAGCAGCCAAGATTGATTGGTTAGCACTTATTAACCCCTCAGTGCAGCAGCAATGCATTCCTCAGTAGTTGCAAGGATACTCTTCACGCCGCACAGGTTAGGCACATACTTATGCGCTTTGCCTGAATTTACCATCATGCAGGTGAACCTCTCACTTGCAGGGGACACCACCATGCATGTATCACAGAAAACCTTTGCACCGCTTCTCTCTATGCGCTCTACCAGAAGAGGATGCTCTCTCTTTACGGCGCGTGAGGTGCATATCCATACTTCCTTCTTCACCTTTTTTCCATCTAATAGTCGTGCTAACCGCTCAAGCTCATCAATGCTGCTGTGAGGGCATCCGAATGCTATCAGGTCAGGTGTACCTGATGAATACACCTCTTTTATCTGTCTCTCCTCTATCGTGATCTTCTCAGCGGGAGGTTCATATTTCCAGGCTTCAGGTGTGATACCCTGGACATGGTACAATGCCACAGCGCCTGACGCTGCCATCGCTGCACCCAGTGATTTAAGTTCATCCTTTGATGGCGTGGATTCGAGTTTAAAAAACGGAACCCTGTCTCCTGCTATCTCACCCACGATATACCCGAGAGCCCCGTAATCAGAATCGTGAAGCTCTGCATCTACCTGGATTAAGATAGCGGGCCTTCTGTTCTCATCCAGATGATATCCAAAATTCGGTGTTTTGCCTGTTAATGCCGCTGCAAGTGCACTTGGTCCTCCCTCCCTGTTCGTTCGCGCCCCGATGACAGAGTTGGCATATGAGATGGCTGAGGATTCGCTCCACGCCACATGGTCACCCAATCCTGCCAGATCATCAAAGATGCTGTACGGAGTACAGGTGCATTCAGTTCTTACACCAAGCGCCTCGTATGCCCTTATGATCTTATCCTGCTTATCTGCAAAATCCCCTGCTATTCCCATCTCCCTCCAGCATTCCCTGTCCATCCCAGCGGGATTCAGGATCGAGGGTACTGCCACTTTTCCTTTTAGATCAGATATCCACTCAAGGCCAGCATCGCCTATGGTCTTGTACGAGACACCTGCGATCTGTGCGCTTTTTATGGGAATCAGCCTGTCGGCATCATAGATGTCTCCGAGGGCAACAAGTATTTCGATAGCCTTCTGGTATGTTGGGCCGCGCTCTCCATTGAGGAGCTTTTCTTCATCAGGTGTTAGATACATCCATGCCTCCGTGACTTAGAAGCTATACGAGAAGTTAAAACCACAGAGAGCACAGAGAACACAGAGACATATTTAAAAAATCTCCGCGCTCTCTGTGTCCTGGTATGAAAAAGTTCAATTATATCGCATCTTAGATTCCGATGTGGTTCGGATAATATAAACAACGAACTGGTACGAACTCGATACGAACTCGGGCTTATGAGTTCGTTTAAGTTCGTTTTGAGTTCGTTGTTAATCGTCTTTTTCATGACAGAACAATTGTGATCGAACACGGATTGCACGGATGACACGGATTGGCACGGATTGAAATTACCCGTGAATATCCGTTTGATCCGTGTTCTACGCCGCTGCTGTAATACTTTTTCATACCAGGGCGTAAAATTCGCAAAGATTGTAGTTATGCTTTGCGTTCTCTGCGTTCTTTGCGGTGGACAAAATATTAACCGCAGATGAACGCAGATGAACGCAGATACACAATTAACAAAAGCCATGTTTTCTTTATATTTGTCGATTTTATAGCTATATTCAAGAATATTGTTAAGATATGCCTCATTCGTTCGCTGCATATTCTACACGCCCAAGAACATATGGTTTTAAATCAGGTTTAATTGCGTCATGCATTACAAGATCAACTTTACATTTCAACAGATCTTCTAGAAAGAATTTAAGATCCATGTAGTTGTCAAATGTTACTTTACCTTTTTCGAATTCGATAAGGATATCGCTCATAGATTTTTGTTCGTTTCTGATGTACGAGCCGAATAATCCAATTCTCTTTACGCAATAATTTTTTATTTTTTCTTTATTTTCTTCGAGTTCTGTCGAGACCATCCGTCAATTTCTCGTATTCAGACAGGATTAACAGGATTGACAGGATATATTTTGTATTTTAATCCTGTTAATCCTGTTATCCTGTCAAGATGAACAACAGCCATCCGCGTTTATCCGCGTTCATCTGCGG
Organism: Candidatus Methanoperedens nitratireducens; assembly: GCA_020724545.1. Taxonomy (GTDB): domain Archaea; phylum Halobacteriota; class Methanosarcinia; order Methanosarcinales; family Methanoperedenaceae; genus Methanoperedens; species Methanoperedens nitroreducens_B. The sequence continues at coordinate 47,467 of DYGR01000001.1, read as the reverse complement.
TTTTTTATGTCTCCAGATAGAGTTCGATAGCCTCTTTGATATTTACCATTATTTCATCTAAAGAATCACCCTGAGTTTGACATCCTTCAAGCTCCGGACAATAAGCATAATACCCATATTCATCTTTTTCAATAACAATGCTGACTTTGTAATTCATTTCTTTTATTGACCGATGGAATTCCTTTATTAATATCGAGATCGTCTATCACAGGCAATCTATCGCCATGTCTTATCTTAACTATCATCCAGCCTTCAAGTACCGATCTTAGCTCATTCTGACATTCAAAAAGCGTTTTTCCAAAAGCAAGAACGCCCGGACATTCTGGAATCTTCCCAAAAAAGGTACCATCCTCCAGTTTATCGTATTCTGCTTTATTCATTGCTTTGTTTATGTAATCTATAAGCATCAGAATCACCTTTTACATGCAATATTGTCTGATATACCTTTAATTGTTTTTATATCTTAACCGCTGCTTCAACGCGCTCATCCTTCGTAGTCTTCATGCAGGTAAACTCAATCATACCCTCGGCCTCGGCACCCTCTGGAATTTCCACCTCTTGCTTAGATCCATTGTAGCGTCAATCCCGACCTTCGTCCCTATACCGTTCTCAGAGCGCGGGTCAAGTGTACTTCCCCTCACATTCGGGTAAATATAAATATCCTCATCGCCCTTCACTCTCGTCGCTATTGCGAATTCGATATCGTTCGGATCGAATATATTGATGTCTTCATCCACTATTATCACATGCTTTAAGCTCTTATGTGCAGCAAATGTGGCCTCGATAGCTTTTCTTGCTTCATCGTCATTGCTCTTATGTATCTGCACAGCAGCATGGAAATAGCAGCATCCGCCAGAAGTGAGTACTACGTTCCTTACATCTGCCACTTTTTTCACTTCATTGAATATCAAGGGCTCATAAGGGACTCCCATGAGTATGTGATGCTCGCTGCCTGCAGGAAGGAGGGCATGGTAAATCGGATCGCGCCTGTGCATCATATTTGTGAGATGGATCACAGGCTGCTTCCTGACTATATCATACGTGCCGCTTATATCCACGAATGGCCCCTCGTCCGCAACTTCTGTGGGGTGGATATACCCCTCAAGTACGATCTCAGCATGCGGGACTTTGATGCCGTTTTTGCATTCAAATAACTCAACAGGTTCGCCTCTTAGCGCTGATGCGTAGTTGAATTCCCGACCTTCTGGCACGCGCGTTGAGACTGCAAACAGGATCACAGGATCGATGCCGATAACAATTGCGATGGGCAGCGGCTCTCCATTCTCAGCGGCTTTCTTGTGAAGATTATATGTGTGCCGGAATTCTACAAGCCGTGCCACAAGCCTGTCCTTTCCTGTTACCCCAAGCCTGTGGATCGAGGCATTCATTACCCCGTCGTACTCTGAGACCACGACGCCAGAGGTAATATACGGCGCACCGTCCCCTTCAAAATGTGTAAGGACAGGAAGCCTTGATAGATCAGGTTTTTCAGTAATTTCCTTTGCGGGCGAATCATCCACGATCTTTACTTTTCTCTCAGTTGAGCATGAGGACAGGTGGTGTATTATTCTATTATGCGGTACTCCAAGGGCTTTTGCAAGCAGTTCCCTTGAGCCAAGGATATTCATGACCACTCTTGAGCCATTGACATCAGTAAACAGTGTTGGTTCTTTTCCAACTGTGGCCGATACCTCATACACAGGAGAGAGGGGTTCTCTGATCTCCCTGAGTACTCCTTCGGATCTGAGCTGTTCTAAAAATCGCCGCAATCCGATCACTTCCACCGCTTGTACAGATTATGCTCAATGCCCAGGAGATCAAGTGCACGGCCTGCCATGAAATTTATGATATCGTCAAGAGATTCTGGCCTTGAATAAAAAGCCGGACTTGCAGGAAGCATATGTGCCCCTGCTCTTACTGCCCGCCTCATGTTCTCTATATGAACCAGGTTTAAAGGCGTCTCACGCACCATCAGAACAAGGGGGCGTCTTTCCTTCAGGCAGACATCTGCCGCCCTTGAGATCAGTGTATCCGACATCCCGATAGCTATCGATGCAAGCGTCTTCATACTGCACGGCGCAACAATCATTCCTCTTGATCTGTGAGACCCGCTCGCTATAGGGGCTGTAAAATCATAATCGCCATACACATGATCACCCAGTTGCTCAATGTCATGTATTGAGAAATCAGTTTCAATTTTGATAAGTTGTTTTGCCGACTCTGACATGATCAAATGAGTTTCAAATTCTTTCATGCTTTTTAGAGTTTCAAGAAGGCGTATCCCGTATTGAACCCCTGAAGCGCCACTGATGCCTATAATAACTTCATCGCTCATAGCGTGGGGTCAAGGGGTAGGGGAAACCCACCCGCTTTAGCGGCGGGAGGAAGCGTACCCCTTGCATTGATATATACAGGATTTACGCTCCTGTTGTCGTGTTCAACTTCAAACATTATTCTCTGGTTGAATAATCGATAACAATTATCTAACGTTGCATTTTGCGTGAATCTTTTATTGTTAAGATTATAGTTGTGTAATGATATTTTTTTATCCATAAATCCTCCAACTCTAGCAAGTTCTCCTTTGAATCTTACTACATCGTTTTTCTTGAACGGATTCAGCGAGTTAGAGCCGCCATACCTTCTTCTGATGCCATCCGTATCAGGTTCAAGTCTATGCAATTGTCTTTTTGCATTCTGATATCTCTTCCACACATAGAATGGATATATCGAAGTAACCTTAATCGGCTTGACCATGAATGCCAATGCTATTGCGTCAGTTGCATGTGATTCTGGTTTCCTTGATTCTTTTTTAGACGATTTCTTTAGACTGAGCTTTTCTCTTGTTTCTTTTGTTTCATAACCATTAAAGAAGTGCAGAGTACCTATCTTTTGCAGTTCAGTGTATAGAATGGTTTTCCCTATCTCTACTGTAGAGAAATGCTTGCCCCATCTCTTTTCGTAATGATTAAACCTTACATCTTCTACTGCAAAATCAGTTGCAGGGTATAGCTTGCATAGTTCTTTTACGATTTTTAACCTGAACTCGACCTTCGCTCTTTGAGATGGCGCTATGAATCCTTCCCTGTTCCTGTTATCGAACCTACAGGGTCTATGTCTTGTGTTTCTGTACCTTCTTGCTCTTCGCATTCTTCTTCTGGTTTCTAACTTGTCAGCGATTCCTGATGGTAGTTCTGACATTCCTGTAAGATTGACTATCTCAGTAGTTACGGCATAGCCGTCAAACTTTGAGCCAGGGTCTATTCCTAAGACTACTTTCTGATTCTTGTTAGGTTCTGATGTTGGGTCAAAAGTTAGTTGGATATAGAATATTCCAAGTTTAGACCACTTTTTGATGGCTTTCCCTGATTCCAATAATTTTCTTGCTTTTGCTGGTTTGCACGGCATTAGAGGTGTTCCGTTCTTGCTCAATACTGGAATTCTGTTGATTGCAACCCGTTCCAGTTCAGTTGAGCACCCTTCGGAGTTGCTAAAAAAGCTTAGCTCAGCTTCGCTGAACGTGGCATTGAATGGTTCTGCCGAATTATTTGGGACTAGGGTTTGCATCCCAACGTTCTTGTAGCTTTTCTGCGTCTGCATATTTTTTAATGCCTCCTAGTACAACTCTTAGTTGCCTCCATCACGGCAAGCTCCAGCCATTCAGGGCGGAGAAGTTGACATTATATCCGACTGTTTTCGTCTCAATCTCCCCAGTAACTTCTTTATTCTGCTCTTGTTGACGTTCTTTATCTTGATTCTGAGGTATCCCCGCTTTGAATTAATCACCATTTTAAATACAGTATCCTCCGGGCAGGATTCAAGAAAATTCTCAATCTCTCCTGCTACCGTCTCCTTATTAATTCCTGTATATTCAATGCTCATATCCATTATGCTACAATCGGAATTAATATATATCTATCTCTAACGACATCAAGGCAACGCCCTTTCGAAGAGTTTCAATCCCTTTTGGGTCTTCTAATCGATTGCAACTGAAGAAAGAACCAAGAAGAGGACGACCAAGAAAAGAGTTTCAATCCCTTTTGGGTCTTCTAATCGATTGCAACTATATTAAGACACTGTTCGGTTAAATCCTTATGTTTCAATCCCTTTTGGGTCTTCTAATCGATTGCAACACGTTCTGGAGGCACACGATGTGGACGTTCATGGGCATGGTTTCAATCCCTTTTGGGTCTTCTAATCGATTGCAACTTTGCCAGTGCTTTTTCAACAGCGTCAACCGTGATATGTTTCAATCCCTTTTGGGTCTTCTAATCGATTGCAACTACATGGTATCTGGACGGCTCAGAAGTGCAGACCAAGTTTCAATCCCTTTTGGGTCTTCTAATCGATTGCAACCACTCCAGGAATACATTGTCTGGAGAAACTCTTATACGTTTCAATCCCTTTTGGGTCTTCTAATCGATTGCAACTTAGCTGCATATTTCCTCCTTTATGATGCGAAGATTAGTTTCAATCCCTTTTGGGTCTTCTAATCGATTGCAACCACATTTACCGCATTTTTCGTCTTCAGTCAAGTTAAATGTTTCAATCCCTTTTGGGTCTTCTAATCGATTGCAACTGGTTTAGCAACTTCTAAAGCTACGTCCCATATAAGTTTCAATCCCTTTTGGGTCTTCTAATCGATTGCAACTAAATGCTCTGTAGATACTGCAAGCACAGGCACAGCACGTTTCAATCCCTTTTGGGTCTTCTAATCGATTGCAACCGCTGCTCATCATCGAAGGAGAGATGGGCGAGCTCTTGTTTCAATCCCTTTTGGGTCTTCTAATCGATTGCAACTGTGTAGGTATGAGCCGCGCCTCTGGGTGTTGCTCGGTTTCAATCCCTTTTGGGTCTTCTAATCGATTGCAACGAGAGAACGGGGCGCTGAACACCGTGAACTTGTATGTTTCAATCCCTTTTGGGTCTTCTAATCGATTGCAACTGAATATAGAAAAAAAGGAAGATCTTGAGAATAGAATAGTTTCAATCCCTTTTGGGTCTTCTAATCGATTGCAACTTTTCCAGTATCTTTCAGTATCGGCGGAGGTCATTTCTGTTTCAATCCCTTTTGGGTCTTCTAATCGATTGCAACCTGCTCATCATCGAAGGAGAGATGGGCGAGCTCTTGTTTCAATCCCTTTTGGGTCTTCTAATCGATTGCAACGGCATAGCATAAATGCTCATTTTTCAATATAATCCTTTCTAAATCCTTTAAAAATATAGCCCATTTCAAGAACCTGCTGCATACCAGCTATTTATATACATTCAGGAAATGAGAGAACGAAAAGATCAGAGCACTATACAACATTGGATTTTTTTACCGGCGTCTTTTCGCCAAGTTCTGTTATATTGTTTACGCACCTGTCGCACAAAGAATACATCCTGATCTTATCACTGCTGTCTATTATACTCTTGAGCCGATCTTCCAGTTCAATCCGCTCAATCCTGTCGATCTCCAGTTCAAAGACACTGTACTGTTTCCACGCACCGAACTCCTGAAGTGTCCTGAATACCTGCCGGCGGATACTGTCATCACTTATATCATAAGTAATTACAAATCTCATTTATTATACTCCAGAGGATGGTACTCTTTCAGTTCGCCTGTTATGGCTTTTCGCAAAAGAATAGTCTGCATCCGGACGGCTTTTCTGCGATTGACCGTATATTCGAACTTAGGATGGCTGAATTCTTCTTTCATGTACTCATCAAACTTTTCAAGATATTTCTTAAAAGCATCCTTTTTCAATCTGTTATCCAGACCAAAATCATCATGCGTGATTTCACCCCGGTTCACAAGGCGTAGCACAAACGCATCGCAGAATATCGCCCTGAACTCCTCCATCAGATCAAGCGCAAGCGCCGGCCGCCCGTGCCTGTCGGCATGCATAATCCCCAGGAACGGGTCAAGGTTATACTGCCGGAGAGCGCTTAAGACTTCGTTCTTTATCATAGTGTACGTGAGGGACAGAAGCGCGTTGATATGGTCTTCGGGCGGGCGCCTGGTTCGCCTCTCAAACGTCCACCCGTCCACAAGGCATTCATCAAGCAGGCCGAAATAGATATCGGAAGCCTGCCCCTCAAAACCCATGAGCCCGTCAATAGTCCTGATACTCCTGTCTTCGAGCACGCGAACCTCAATATCCAGCAGCTTATCCGTGGATTTCACACCTTTCCTTTGAAGAAGTATTCTTGAATTGTGGATTTTAGCCCGAACGATCTTTCTGGCGATTGCAAGCTTTTCCGCATTGCTCTGTGCATACTGGCGCCTCCTGATCTCTGCTATTGTGTTCTTTTCCGGTACAAAACTGCCGCGGTACGCTCCATTCTCTGTGAAATAGTTGAGCACTATGCCGTGCTCATTTGCACTTGCCACAAAAGGGGTGGTGAAGTTCACACCTCCGAAGACGTTGATTGTATCAACTTTGCCCACAGGGAACGATGCAAGTTCGCCCTCGCCCTTTTTTGTTACCCTGATCCGTCCGCCGTCAATGCCTATTACGCTTCCCTGCGTGGTGACAAATACCACGCTGTCGTAGAATATTCCTTCACTCTCTTTCATTTTATTAACCACCCTCCAGTATCTTTGTTTCAAGAGGCAGGCAGTACTGGGATGTACTGCATTTTTTACACTTATTGGGATTATCTGCGAAACCTGGTATGGATTCAAGGTGCATTGTTCTTATGTTTTCCACGGTTTCGATGACCTTTTCCCGGTGCCAGTCGGTTATTGTGATGGCATAGCGCTCGTTTGTGCCGAAAAGATAGATATAGCCAAGTTTTACAGGCTCATCAAGATAATCTTCAAGGAGCATGCAGTAGGCGGCAAGCTGGATTTCATCGTTATTATAGTAAGACGTGCCGCGTTTGCGTTCGATAGGAGTTATTATAAAACCAGATTTAATATTTTTTGACTCAAGAACATCTATCTTGCCATGGAGCTTGAGCTTTTTTGACTTAAGGTATAATTCCCTTATCCAGTTCCCTCTTCTTGATTGATTTTCGTGTTTAAGCTGACCATCTTTTAAATAAAAATTCATTTCGATTGTGTTATAATAACATATATAATAAAATCTTCTTGGACAGTATAAATACTGGTTAATGTCCCCAACATTGACAAAATCATTTTCTTCGCGCATATTCTTCCTTTATCAGACAATCTATATACAGTGCCTCATGCCCGAAAGCCACACTCCGCATTCCAGAATAAGGATATAGATAGAAAAAATCACTTAACTTGAACTTGGCTTTTAATGCAAAACTATCCATTTCTATCAATCGTGAAAAGATTTCAAATTCTGTTAAAGTATCATTCAAAACAGATAATGTAGAAATGTTTGGTTCAGTTTTGACCTTGAAACCCCTCACCATTTGGGGTTTACGCGCATTATCACTGGAGTTGAACATTATTCGTATATAATGTTCATTAGAATCGCCTTTGAACAATATCTTACGCGCTTCTTCTAAGATGCCTGAATACCAGCAAAAACCAGCAGCAAAGGGTTTCTTGGAATCATATATTTGTTTAATTTCATTATCATACTTAATTCCAAATTCACTCCTCAGCCGATTTGTGAACTTTTGAGGGGACATGAACTCAACATTGCCACGCCTGAGCAGGTACATCAAATCATAAAGCTTCAATTGAGAATCAGATGTATCAAACATCAATACTTGCAAATGTTTTCCACGATAATTGAGAAGTCCTTCTTTTAATCTATATGCTTCGGTTTTAAAATAATCCAATTTCCTTCCATCGATTTCTTCATCTAGAAAATGTTTTTCAATAAGATTTAAAGTTCTAATATATTCTTGACCTTGAATCGCTTCAGGCATACCTTTCTCATGGTGCTCTATGCCATCTTTACTTTTCCAAATCTTCCCGTCTATTCTCCGACTTAAATACAGAAAAGCTTCCAGTGGTGAATAAATCTTAGAATAGGATGATAAATCAAGCTCTGTGGTAAGTATAGCTTCTAATTTTGTTTTGAGTTCATGGCGTGTTATAGTTCTCCTATTCATGCTTTTAAGATGATCGATAACTACTTCAGGAACAAAGCAGATAGCGTCATAAATTTCATTAGGCAGTTTGTTTCTCAATCGTCCCATACGCTGTATAAAACTGCTTTCTGAATATCCTGTAAAAACCAGTCTATCAACATTGAAATCAATTCCTACTTCTATAGAAGAATTTGAAACTAAAACGTCGAATGAGTTAAGTTTTTCAGGGGTAGCCTGATGGAGACCATCTATGCGTTCGATTCTTAAATCGCTTGATCCTTTTAGAATATTGTATATCTCATCAACTTCAGTGATTCCATCAAGAATGAAGACTGTTTTTGCTTTTTTTCCATCTGGCAACGGTTTACTGCAAAAATTTATAAAATATTCGATATTATCTTTGATTATTTCATATGTATTGAAAATAGAACCTTTTTTGAATAACAGGTTTAATTTTGGCAATATGGCTTTGCCTTCTGATAACGATAATGGAGTGCTTTTATCATCAAGCATAACAACATTTAAACCCACTTTTTTAGACCTATCAACGATTTTATTTTGAGGTGTGGCGCTCAAAAAAACAAATTTTGAAAGGCGGCTGCGTGGATCATCATTGATTTCATGCATCATGTAAAGAAGCATATCACATTGCTTGATAGATGCTAAATGAAACTCGTCTATCACGATCATATCCACGCTCCTGACTGCTTCTCTGATATTATGCTCATAATATGCATTTTTAAGCGCTAGCGTGAGAATGTCAGGGTTGGTAAGTAAAATAAGTCCTTTTCCTCGCGATTTTCGGATAATGCGGTTAAAAAGCTGACCTTTTGTAAGACCTTTTTCATCCGGATACAATTCACGTTCTTTATCAAGTAAATCTCCTGTCACTGCCTGAATATGATATTTATCAGGATTATATCCAAACTTTTTAATGACAGTATCAACCTGCATTTTTTGGTCAATGACAAGCGCATTTGTAGGATAAATTGCAATGACCTTCATTCTCTCGTCCAGCGCTGGTTTAAGCCATGAAATTGTTTTTCCTGAACCAGTGGGACTGTGATTAAATAAAAAAAGCGATTTTTCTTTTTTTATTAGCTGTTCACTTTTATACTGGTGCTCATAAGCCTGAAATCCTGGAAAATATTCATAATCAAACTGTGGAAGGCGCAAACCTTCTAAAAAGATACGCAGGTCATCATTATTATTTCCTGACATCATCGTTTTACCTTTAACAGTTCGAGTTTATAAGGTAAGACTACATCCTTTTTGGTTTTTCCTTGCAGTATCTTTATGAATTTTCCTTTGTATCGTCCCTGTATTATCAGCGGCATGGGACGCATGCGAACAGAAATGAGATCTCCAATTGGTAATCCTTCATAGTCGTATATCCCAAACGGATGATTGGCAATAAACTCTCCTTCTTCTGTAAATGCCTCAACAATCTCTGTTTTAACTCTTACTTTAGACTTCTTTTTGCCCAATCGTACATATCTTGGAATTTTAGAAACTATTTGCTCAGCATCTAATTCATATGGAAATATGAAAGATGTGAAGAGATTTTGCTGATCGATAACTCGTTCCCTGCCGAATTTAGGTAAATTCAGACCTTTATAGGGATAATCCTTATCAGTCGCTTTCCAGTTTTTCACTGCATATAGATGTGGCCGTGCATTCCACTGACTGGTTGAATGACCGCCAAGCTTTGGTAAAAATTTTGAGTTCTCCGATAGCTTCCTATCCTCACCATAAACAGTTTTAAGATAAACATCTGTTGATTCCATAGAAGCAGGTGTTATGTATATTTTTTTAAATATATCCGAAGTATCTTTTATATAGTTCGGAGTATTACCAATATTGATATACTGTCCTGAAACAAAACCAAGGCCGTAGTACAATGCGGTATTAAGTATATAATCACCTGAATCTACAAGGTCTCCGACTTCTCTTGAGGCATAAAGCGTGCGATCAAGAGTTTCAATCGAGCATTTAACTACCGGAAAACTATCACTCATCAATCAATCCCCTTTTTTCTCATTTTTCTTGCTTGATTTGTTCGATTGATTGACTTCTTTTATAAACTCTACTGAAGCTTTTTGCAGTTTCTGTAATGATTGTGTGATTGTTTCAGCGTTTACCAGATCTAATAGTTCTTTCGTGTCGGCATTATCAAGGGCTTTAATATTCAGTTTTGTAATATCCTCATCATATGCCTGCCGGACATATTTTTTTACTTTTTCGATATCCAGCACAGTACTATATAGAACCTTCGATATATTTTCAGCCGTTAATTTTTCATTTTCCTTTGCTATGCGCCGCGCAACTTCCTGAGAAAGTATTAAATTTGCAGTGCCTTCCTCAGTACCAGAGTATATCCCCAGTATGTGATTTTCCATTCTCCCTATTCTGGATGTGACAGCGCCGTAGCGTTTATTCATTTTTGTTATTCCAAGAACAAATATTAGTTCATCGAATGTGGCATCTCTTAATGTTATAACACAGGGGAATAAAGTTCTAGGCATAATGAAATCAGGTTCTCTAATGGCTGTAGTTGCACCTTTTGCATATTCATCCCCTGGAGCGTTCTGGAATTTCTCCTCAACAATTACACTTGAATCCCTGATAGAATAGGCTGTATCATACATAACTCTAGATGTAACTGATATAGCATTTTCACCGGCTGCGCTGCCATAGAGCACCGATTCGGGTGAATCAGGAGCCATTTCATTTACGCTCATAGTGTCCTTGATGGCGACAAAATTCCTTTGTAGCTCTTTTCCTTTACGTCTGTCACTCCCTGTCTGTTTTCTTTTGAACATCATGACAGGTGAATATTCTACGATACCATCATCTGCATTTATCCCAACAGTAGTGATATCTGCATCTTGACCGTTTGTAGTAAAAATTGCGCTTGACTGCAATTCTCGTAAAAGCAGGATGTGGACATAATGTGCACTTGGTTCGTTTATATGCTTTTCAACAAGACCTATTGATAATTTCTTTTTTATTTCATCAAGACTCATTTATTTTCCTCCTTTTTGTTTTGATTTTTTTCATTCCAATATTGGCGTTTCAATCGTAGAGTGGATGCATAATAGCCATCTGCAAGGTTATTTGACATTTTTTTAAGTCTGCCTGGTTTACCGTTGCAAATATCTTTTAAAATATTGTTTACAAAATACTCTGCAAACTCATCAGCTTTGATATCCAGACCTTTTCTATCTGGAATGAAAGCTTGGTCATCACCCATTCGTTCTATTGTTTTCTGGATTCGCCCCGATATCGTGGCTTTATAGTCATTATCTGACAAATCTATACCGTGAAGATCTGTGATCGCTTTTACTGATTCACGAAATAATCGTTCTACAGCATGCGGTTTATAGCCGTTTGGTTGAGCTATTTTAAAACCCAGTTCTGCCAGATGATTTATTTTATCTGCTTCTTTCATTTTATTTTTCACCTCTGCATAACATTATCAAAAAACAAAGCTTCATCAAGTAAATTGTTTACATTACTATCTCTGTATCCTTCATCCGAACCACGATATACCATTTTTAAAAGATATGAACCTGGTAAAGTCTCGTTTCTGACCACTCTTAAGTATTTAGGAAAAAGTGAATCTTTTAGATTAGAACTTGTATTGTATCCCAGACGAATTAAGGCGCTGGCTGTCTTCAATGTGGTCTCCAGGCGCGAAAGAGGAATGAATTTTCCATAAAAGTCTACTACATGCGAGTTAACAGAGTCCAAGGCTATCATTTCATTGAAGTCGCTGCCACGTATGGCTGGTATTGGTGATGGACTTACTACAACCCTCATGCCTGTATATGCAGCAATTACAATTGCAATGTATGTGCCAAAGAAATGAAATTCTGTTGTATTCTCTGACGGTTTGTAGAATACAATACTAGCATTACCTATCATATTATCATAGCCCTGTGCCATATACTGTGCCATATCAACACCACTCGATTTTCTATTTTCATCTTTTATGGCGGCAATATCTTTAATCCACGATTCATAAATGTCAAGGTCACCTTCAGAATCCAAAGATTTTCCGATATATTGTGAATTGAAGATTTTTTTTGCAAGAGCGGCCATCCTTATCCGCGCTTCATCAGAAAATTTAAACAAGATTGTCTTAACCATCTCCCACGATTCAGGTGTAAAAAAGTAATCGGGGATCAGATGAAAATATAGCATTTCATCATTCAAGGCTTTACCTCTGGGAGGATTGAATCCGTTCATGCGTAAAGCCAGTTCCACACCGCATGGTATGCATGTGTATATGTTGGTCGGTTTTGATTTGCCTACAAAAACACGGTTTGTGAAATTAAAGCTTAAAAATGAGTTTGTATTTTCCATCTGTTTCTTGTTCAGCACTGTTCCCCTGTTGCAAAGATTACATATCTTCCCACTTGTTTCATATTCATGAAACGTATCGCTCAGGGATGATTCTTCAAGATGTAAGATGTTTCCGTTTATTGATAGTGTATCGTTAAGATACTCAATGAATTCCTTTCTATATGTATCTATTTTCTTTGATATGAATCCATCCCATTGCTCCATAGCAGTTAATCCTGTCCATAAAGAATCCACCAGATAATTGATAGCTTTTGTAACATCCGTATTTCTGAGTTTCACTTCACCTAATTCTTTATCCATTACTGATTGTCCGATAGCATATGAATAATCCCATTTACCCCCACTTGCTAGGTTTGTCGGGTTTGTAATCATCTCTTGAACAAGTGCTATTTTTACTTCCTCAGGAACTTTCCACAAATCACAGGTTTTTATGAGAGCCTGCTTATTGTCTGTTATCATCTCAGCAACAAAAGATTGGTGTACAGTTGCAATAGCTCTTGCAAACCCAACCAGAATATTTTGTCCTTCCTTTGATTGTTCGATCTGAATTGGCACTAATTTACTTACTTTATTTATACCATCTATTATAGAATCTGTTAGATTTTTGTTTTTATCTGCGTATCCTGAAGTTATCGATTTATCGATAAATGTTCGAAGCATTGTTTTTGCACCTGAAAAAAAGAAATACTCATCACTTAATCCATAATATCCAAGGCGTGGAGTTTTTAAATTTTTAGATAGAGATTCTATGCTTGAAAATGCGGGAGTGGAGTACTGGATATTGTTTACAAGTTTATCATATATTTTTTCAATCTTTGTATCAGAGATTGTTTCTCGATTTTGACCGCGCCCAAGATAGATACAGCCATTTTCATATGCCATTAGCATTATTAGACCGGATTCTTCTATGATGTCTGCAACAGACCTATTGATAATTCCCGTGAGGATACCTTTGATGTCATCAAGTTTGTGATATTGTAAATTTAATTGTTCACCTGCTGAATTCTGAGGAAAACCATCGCGCATGGCGGTTAAAGATCGGATAGAAACTGCGTCTTCGGGAGATGTACAGCTTGCCATGTTATCCATCAAATACAGAAAAGGTTCGTAGTCCATAAAACGGGATGTACGCGCTCCAGAGCGGGAAAAACGGCTTTTATGTAGTGCTACGGCTACCGAATAATAATCATCGTCCGCCAGTTCCGGTGCAAAATCTCGAACTCCAAAATCTTTTATAAATCGTTTGATGACATCAATCGGAATTTCAAATTCCTTTTCAGCAGAATTTGCTTTCTCAATTTCATGATTACCATCCTCGTCTTTGAATTCTTCGAATTCGAGTTTGTGCAATTCATGAAGTGTAAAAAGCGCCATGCATTCGCGAAGTCCGCGTTCATCTAGAGATGCTATATTAAATCTTTTAAGTGCATCATTGAACCGCAGCAAGAATAGAATTCCGTTTCGTAAATGATTCAGCATACTCTGGTCTGTTTTTCCGAATTCAACACTTTTTGCAGGTTTAAATCCCATACCTCTTTTGACAAGATTAATATCGACTTTTTGTAGATATTCCTCAAAGAGTTCTATATTTTTATTTATCGGTGCTGCTTCTACTGTACCCGATAAAATTTGTTTTCTTCTATTCCTATCTCTTAATTCATCTTGTAAGGCATCTGATACCATTTTTTACACCTCCTCCACCCTCACCTCAACCCACCCGCATCCCCGTCCTACAGCGCTTCCCACCCCGCTGTACTCTGCAAACTGCGCCAGGATGAGGACGGCGTTCTTGACCGATACAGGCGCATCCCTTGTGAGTGTGTACGTGCATCTTCCTGTGAAACCCTGTTTGAAGATCGGGCGGGGATGGCCTTTATTTTCATCGAACACCGTGTTCACCATCACGGCATGCGTCCTGTATGTCTTTGCATCCGGTCTTTCGACCAGGTACCGCTCAATATCATCATCCGTGAGCGCAAGTTTCATCTCTTCAGGGCACACGCTGTTCCATTTTGACTGAAGCGACCTGAAGACCGCCAGCCTGTGAGGGAACATCTCTGTCACCTCACTGTTCCTGTACTGAATGCAGGCCGGGCTTAAAAAATTAAAACAGATAGCTGGCCTGGTGTATTCAGACACGGATTCAAAGATCTCATTGAAAGTCCTGGTTGAACTCGTAAAATCTTCGATCATAAGTTCACCGCTCTCAAGGTTCAGGTTCTTTCTATCAAAAATGATAGGTTTTACCATGGCCTGGAATATCCTCGTCTCAGCCGGGTCTGCCACGCCTATATGGAATATATACCGCTCACCTGGTGCTATCCTCTTGAACTTCGGGCGGTCGCTCCTGAAGAACCTGCCTTTGAGCCCGCTTAAGTGAATGGAACTTCCCTCCGAGTCGTGCACAAGTCGGCTTGCTTCTTCATCCGCCTCCTTCATGCACAACAGGAGAGATGAGTACAGCCTGTATCCCTCGCTTGCAGGGATATCGAACGTGGATACAGGCCTTGTGGTTATCGTTATTTTTTGCACCATGCAGATCAACTCTATGGAAAAACTTATATATAAACGTTTCTTTATATTGAAATAGTTGCATAACTATGCATAATTAGATCTGAATTGCACGAATATGAGGTATAAAGTTTGATATGCAATGGATGCATAATTTGATCGAATGAAAACCTACATCTCAACGGTCGGATTCGATATTTCGCAGATCATCTCCTTAATAGTCAAATATGGTATAGAGACGGGCGATCGGCTGGTACTTATACGGCCTGAAGAAGAGAATGATAAAAGAGCGGAAAACGCGCTAAATGAGATTCAAAATTTCACAGATAAGATAACCAGCGGTATCAAAGTTGAAATTTACCGCATTCCTCACAAAGACTTTGAGGAGTGCGTCCTCAGGTTGATCGATCTGATCGGATCTTCTGATGGTGAGATAATAGCTAATATGTCCGGCGGTCCGCGCGAGATCCTCGTTCCTTTTGTAGTTGCCTGCCTTATAAGAGCGGATAAAGTGAAAAAGGCGGTCACGTTCAGCGATATGGATAGAGTGGCGCGTGAGATCATACTCCCCGGGATAACCGGTGTTTTAGATGAGAGAACAAAGCACATCTTATCGGACATATACGAAAACCAGCCCACAACGATAACAGAGATAGCAGAACGGACATACCTTTCTGAAAGTACCATTTCGCGCTTCATCAGCAGGCTTGCTAATATGGATGCTGTTCACATTGCGCAGAAAGGTAAGATCAAAGAGATAACTGTATCATTCACAGGTAAAGTGTTTTTGAAAAGTGGCTAGATCATGGCAGTCAGATATGCAGGTTAAATAAATACGACCCTGTAGTTTATCACACTGATGTAACCTCCAGGAAAGTTAATCGTAGGAGAGAGTCACTTATAAATAACAAGAGGTCAGTTAATTAAGTATAGAGAGTGGAACTTGCGAAGCAATATGTGTGTGCGTCCTCAAGGGGCGCAACCCTTGATCCGCGTAAACCTTTAGGAAAGGTTTATCAAACGAGGGGTATGCGAAGCATACCCCAACACTGCGCAAGCCGAAGTTTCGGCTTATCTGCGGTTAATATTTTATTGATTGTTATGCAGCAGACTATAAATCGGCAAATATATAGCTATATATAGCAGTGCATTAATTACTGCCAAAAATTATTCAGACTGGTTAACATGAAACTATCCCTGATCATTCCCGCATATAATGAAGAAAAAAGGATTAATAAAGTCATTAGTTCATACTCTGTTTTCCTTGATAAAAAGTATGACTATGAGCTTATAGTTGTATGCGATGGAGATGATAACACACCACGGATTGTTCAGAGCATGATGGCAGATAATCCGCGCATAAAGCTGCTTGAGTTCTCTGAGAGGCAGGGAAAAGGCGGAGCTATACTTCAGGGGCTCAGAGAATCCTGTGGAGAAGTGGTAGGATTTGTTGACTCAGATGAAGCAGTCTCTCCAGGGGAGTTCGGGAGATTAATCGATGCTTTAGATGTAGATGGCACTGATTGCGCCATAGCATCACGGCGGGTAAAAGGGGCACAGATCTCTGTTAACCAGCCCTTGAAGCGAAGGATTTCAAGCAGGGTGTTTAATATCCTGGTAAACCTGCTGTTTGGCCTTGATATCATGGACACACAATGCGGCGCCAAAGTATTTAAAAGAGAAGTCCTTGATCCGCTGCTTCCTGTATTTAAAACAAGAGGATTTGAGTTTGACGTGGAACTTCTGTGGAGAATAAAAAATGCAGATTTTAAGATCAAAGAAGTCCCCATTACCTGGAAACATAAGGAAGGCTCAACATTCAGCCTGAAATACTCAAGTATGATGTTTTTATCTTTGCTGCGGATTAGGCTTTATCAGTCAACTACCTCACGCTAAAGCTGTGAAGCTTGTAACTATGTTCAGTCTCAATTCCAATATCGGCTTCGACTTCATTACACGCTACAATAGGCTGGTTGACAATGGCAGCCCTGGAAGCAATATTAATTGCTGCAATATGATCAGCAGAGCCAGTATGCCCACACTGGATGCACTTGAAAACGTCTCTGCTAGGTCTGTTCAACTTATCAATATATCCACATTCAGGACAGGTACTGGAAGTATTTCTGGGATCAACGAATACAACAGGCACACCAGCAAGGATGGCCTTGTACTCAATGAAACTCCTCAACTGTCCGAATGCCCAGGAAGTATGTCTGCTTCTTAGCTTTCTGGAGATTAGTTCTAAGTTTAGCATATCTTTCTCTGGTAGCTTCGACTTTAGCACCGCTATAAGTGGTTCCATCACTGTCTGTAGCAAGGTTAACGATGCCAAGATCAACGCCAAGAGCACCAACAGCATCAAGCTTGGAGGGTTCTGGAGCATCCACGACAACAGCAAGATAGAATACTCCATCACGATAGATCAGGTCAGCCTGACCTCTGACCCTGTTCAGTCTAACTTCCTGATATTCTCCAATCCTGATAGGGATCTTAAGCCTCCCTTTGAGTGCCAGGATAGAAACTGCTTCAAGACCCTTCCAGGAAAGGATGCGCTGATCATAGACAATAGCTCCGTCAGGTCTAAATTCGGGCTTGATAGATCTATCTCTCTTGTACGCTTCAGCAACCTTAGCGATTGCACGTATAACAAGCTGAGCAGAGAGCTTGAACTTATCTCGAACATCATAATAGACAATCTTTTGAAGTTCAATCTTATTGGCAGTTTTCCTTTCAAAAGCAATACTGGAAATGTAGTTGCAGGCTTCATTGAATCTATGCATGGTTTCAAGAAGAGCATGATGTTGTTCTTCAGAGGTATCAAGTTTAACCATCAGCGTCTGCAACATAGTATTGATAATAGCGTTCAATGGATATATAGATTACGACTGGGAGGCGGGGTACGCTTCCTCCCGTCGCTAAAGCTCTGGGCTTCCGCTACCCCTGCGCCCCCACGCTGTGAGGTTTTAGCAAGTAGCTCAAGCAGCTCCAGAACTTCCATGTGGTTGTGCACATTAAATCTGGCACAGGATTGAGACATTCCAACTTTGATTGAGTAGGCTGACTCAGGAAGTGCCCTGAACAGGTCCTCATCAGTCAGATCATCGCCTATCCCCAGTATAAAATCACAGTTATTTTTTGAGATCCAATACAGCCCGGCATTGCCTTTGTTCACACCTGCATTTCTGATCTCAACTACTTTACTTCCCTGCAGTACCTGAACATCTATATTGGCAGTAAAATTTACCAGGGCATCAATGAGCTCCTTTGCCCGCAGTGAGCCCTGCTCAGGATCAGCTTTACGATAATGCCATGCAATAGAGAAATCCTTCTCCTCAATAGAGGCACCTGGTACTCTATCCACGTACATTTTAAGTATAGGAAGAATCTGGGCTTTCCAGCCGTTCCTCAATGGTTTTATCATCTTCCAGTCTTCGTTTATCTCCATGATCCATATGCCGTGCTCTGCAACCAGGTTGATATCGAGCATACCAAACCAGTCTTGAAGTGTATCTTTATCCCGCCCGCTGATCAGAACAACATCGATTTTGCTATTTTCCGAGAGACACCTGAGGATCTTTAAAATTTCCTCATCTGGTTTTGCCATCCTGGGGCTTGGCGCAAAAGGGGCAAGTGTTCCATCATAATCTAAAAAGATAATTCCCCGTTTGGCTTTTTTAAAATCTTTGACCATTTGCTCCATTACATTAGTTCTTAATAATCTACCCTCATACCTTCTCTGCTCTTCCCGGATCTGGAGCAAATTATTAACGAAATCATCTGCCCAGCCGACCACGTCATAGCGGCTGAGCCTGTCCCGCATAACCTGGTTGCGCTTAACCTGTTCCTCATAAGGCATTCCCAGTGCTACACACAGGGCATCTGCTACTTCTTCTTTATTATTCGGGTTAATGATGATAGCCTCTCCAAGTTCCTTTGAAGCGCCTGCCATTTCGCTGAGGATTAAAACGCCAGTTCCATCAGTTCTGGCTGCAAGGTATTCTTTTGCGATGAGGTTCATGCCGTCTCTTAACGGCGTGATCAGAGCAACATCGCTAACAGTATACAGGGTAACCAGTGAGCTGAATGGCAAGAACCTATACAGGTATAATATTGGTGTCCATTCTATGTCACCGAATCGTCCATTAATTCTACCTACCAGTTCGTCTATCTCCTTCTTCATCTGCTGGTAGTGTTCCACTCCTACGCGAGAAGGAACAACCACAAGGATAAGAATGACCTTTATGTGCCATTGTTTATTCCTCTCAAGAAAGAGTTCGTAACATTGTAATCGGTTGATGAGACCCTTTGTATAATCCAGCCGGTCTATTGAAAGGACGATCTTATAATCTGCCAGTGTATTCTTAAGTATGTCTTTCTTATTCTGAACTTCCAGACTGCTCGCAGCATTATTGAACTTAGTAAATTGTATTCCCATAGGAAATGTATCTGCTTTAACAATATGATCCTTCTGGATGATCTTACCCATATTATGCTCACGACCTAAAATACGCAGTACGCATCTTAAGAAATACTGCGTGTATTCATGTGTATGAAATCCCACAAGATCTGCTCCTAAGATACCTTCTAATATCTCAACTTTCCACCTCTTCGGAAGGAGTCGAAATATTTCAAAGGACGGAAAAGGGATATGAAGGAAAAATCCTACTGGATTATTGGGCATCCTGTCCCTTATAAGTTTAGGAAGTAGCATAAGATGATAATCGTGTACCCATACCACATCATCCGGCCTTATTATTTCCATAATCGCATCGCAGAACACCTCGTTCACATGCTTATAATATTCCCAGTAATCCTCATCATACACAGCATAGGTAGGAAAATAGTGGAAAAGAGGCCAGATCATCTTATTGCAAAATCCATGATAGAATTTTTCCATAGACTTTTTGGAAAGAAATACAGGGTAAGAGTGAAATTCAGATAGTGCTCTTGACTTCAACTCTTCTTTCATCCCATTATTGTCATCAATTGTAATACCTGGCCAGCCAATCCATATACACTCAGACATAGTAAATGATAAATTCTTCAATGAATCTATATATGCGCTTAAGCCCGATACCAGGCCTCCTACACTCTCCCGAAATTTCAATCCGCCTTCTTTTTCCACCACAGTAATAGGCAATCTGTTCGATACTATAAGTATTCTCATGCATTACCACTCTCCAAGACCATTATGCCAGGCCTCCAGTCCAGCGTTACACTCGTTCTCTGGCTATCCCCATTTTCTTAGAATTATAATATATTTTATACTAATAAAATATAAACCGTTAGATAACGTTCATTCTGTTTGAGTTACTGCAAATCTTTGAGATCTATCTTTCTTATAGGACTATATGTTTTATATTGCTAAAAATCTTTTCGGCTTGCTGCTCATATTTCCAATCAGAGGTCCATTATCTCTCAGGCTAAAACCATCTCTTTATTATGGTCAGATATATCCTGTTTAGATACCTCACGCTCTGCAAGGCGCATATTAAGCGCATTGAGGAATTTGATAAGCCTTTTTACTACTAAATCATCTTTATTGATTTGATAGAGCTTGGCATTCCCTACCTGTCGTGTCATTGTAACCATGCCCAGATCTTCCAGCAGTGGCAGCGCCTTCATGAGAGTTGTGTAATGGATACCTGCCTCATCTGCGATATCTGTGAGTGTAAGGTCAATATCCTGGTATTCCCAGAGGACATCAAGTATCTTGGCAGTTGCAGAGCCTGTAAAGAGTTTTTCGAGTGACATAATATTCCTTTAATTTTTAAATATTATTGTGCATTTAATTACACATAATATTCATGCAATATGTATGCAATATGTATGCTAATACATATAAGTATCGTTTTTATGCAAAGTTTTATAGTCTTAAAACTATATGGTAATTCCTCAGATGCAAAAAGAAAAAATAGAGATAGTCAAGAGACATATTCTCAGGCGCTTCCTTAATAAAACAATGGTTGGAATGAATTATGTTAATCGGCAGGATATTATAGTCAAAAAAATTGGAGGAGATATAGTACGAAAAGCTATTGATGAATTGATTAAACAAGGTTTTTTGGAGACACACCATAAAGAATGTATCAGCATAAATCCCCGTATGTTGAAAGCAATAGGGGAATATCTTGAGAGAGGTTGATTTAAAATGCTGGGTTATGCTATCAGATTATTCCCTGGTATATTGTTATGATACTTTATAGTTCAATTTTTTAAATCTAACTATAGTTTATAGTGATTAAATTTATTAGTTATTGAAGCAACCAATGACCAGAATAACCAGTTAATCATTATTAATCATACGGTTCGTCTATGTACGAACCAGAATATTTAATATACTGAACATCATGTATTGTAAATGAGGAGAGCTAAATGGCAGAAACTGCTTCAGTTGAGGATAAACCCATCCAGATACGAATATTTCCGCAGCGATTATTACAACCCGAGACTACTGAAAAAATATTAAACGATATTGATCAGGTCAAAGGCGTAATAAGAATGCTTCTTAGTGGGAAAAACCTGCCCAGAAAGGTCACATCCGGGCCCGGAACAGGCGCAGATGTAAACCATCCTGACAGGAAGATCATCAACGTCGGGGATTGTGCATTCGAGTTACATATAATCGTTGGGGAGATATTAGTCGAAGTAGAGGATGAGTGTGCTATGGAGGAAGTGAGAGAAGCATGTGAGCGAACGCTTCCCTTCTCATTCGAATTCAAGCGGGGGCACTTCATTAAGAGAAAACCCACTCTGACCGATTACGGCAAGTATGGGTTCAGAAGCAGGACCGATGAGCAAATCAATCTTGAGGATGAACGGATACTTGGCCTAACAGATCCACATGCAAAGGTGGAAGACAACCTCTATATAACTCGAAAAGAAGAGGAACGATGATAAGGAGTTGACTCAAAATAGATATGACCAGATACGCTAAAAGAAAAACAACCGACAGACTGCACTGCACCTACAGTGCTATAATCGACATCTTCGAGATGGAGAACAACAGAGAACCGACAGTTCAGGAAATAAACAGTATAATACTGAACATAGGCGACCGTGCAGTGATAAGTACAGCTAAGTAACATTATTAATAATGACCTCTGCCGCGTTAAAATCGAAATATTTAAAGCTGATAATTCAGTTTAAATATTAAAAACGTTGAAGTGATGGTGGGTATAAACGAATAATATACAGACCTGTTATCAGTGCGGTAAATGCACATCTATCTGCCCCATGCGCAGGGTCTCAAAGACCTCGCCGCGCAGTTCTATCTATAATTCCAACATCTACGGGCTTGATACAAAAGGCATCTGGACGTGCCTTACATGCGGATTATGCCCGCAGGAATGTCCCCAGCAGGTTGATTTCCTGGGTTTCATAAAAGAGGAGAGGGAAGGAGGGCAGCCTCTTGAGATCGCACATCTTGGCGTTTTCACCGAGCTTGCTGAACTAAGCTCCAGGCTTGATGGGAATATCAAGGCTGATTCAGCAGGTTCAACATACGGTTACTTTCCGGGATGCGTGGATGCACTTGGTCTATTCTTGCATGATGTTAAGACTGATTTCGGGACGATCACCGCTTCATCGCTAAAACTCCTTGACAGAACAGGCATAAAGCCACAGATAATTCAGATAAAATGCTGCGGTCATGATGTCCTCTGGCAGGGAAAAAAAGACGTTTTTGACAGGCTTAAAGATTATAATACAAGATACATAAAAGACAGCGGCATAGATACCCTTATAACCAGCTGTGCAGAATGCTACCGCACTTTCTCAAAGGATTATGATCTGGGGATCAGGGTGATCCACATAAGCGAGCTTCTGGATAAGCTGGGGCTTGAGATAAATAAGGAAGTTACTTACCATGATCCATGCAGGCTGGGAAGACACATGGGAGTATATGATGCTCCACGTAAGGCATTGATTGCAAACGGCGCAAGGTTAAAAGAGATGGAGCATTCAAGAGAGAAAGCCCTGTGCTGTGGGGTTAGCAGTTTTATGAACTGCAATGAGCAGACAAAGGCCCTGCGTATAGCCAGGATGGATGAGGCACAGGCTGCCGGTGTAAATACACTCATAACTACCTGTCCAAAATGTCTTGCGCATTTTAACTGCCTGAAGAGCGAAAAAGAAGCAGTAAAGAGGTATGATTTTGATGTGGTCGATCTTACTGTGTTCCTTGCACGGCATATGGAGGTTAAATGATCAAGACAAGCAAGCTTGATTCAAATTTCAAATATGAGATAGCTAACGAGCCTGGAGGAGAGAACATCAAACGCTGCTTTAACTGCACAGGCTGTACTGTGGGCTGCCCTGTCACCGAGATAGATAAAAGTTATAACCCGCGCAAGATTATCAGAAAAGCCCTGCTTGGCATGCGCGATGAAGTTCTGAGCGATGATTCCATCTGGCTCTGCGCTTCGTGTTACCTATGCTATGAGCGATGTCCACAGGATGTTAAGATCACAGAGGTCATGGGTGCGATAAGAGCTATAGCCCAGCGGGAGGCAAAGGCAGGAAATATCAAGCTTGATAATCCAAAACCACTTTTTGATAATCTTTTCATAAATTCGGTCAGGAAAAACGGCAAGTGGCATGAGGCTGGTGTAAGCGGCATGTTCACACTCAAGACTAAAGGAATCAAGGGATTGATTGATTATATTCCGATGGGGTTGGAATTATTCAGGAAAGGGAAAGTCAGCATCCTGCCCCATAAGATCAAGGGCAAAGACCAGATAAAGAGGATCTTTGAAGAGGTAGAAAGATGAAGCTTGCATATTACCCTGGCTGCACTCTCCACGGTACAGCCCGTGAATACGATGCGTCCACAAAAGCAGTATGCAAAGCATCAAATATCGAACTTACCGAGATCGAAGACTGGAACTGCTGTGGCGCCCTTGAGGCAATTTTCGATAAGGAATTATCCATGGGATTATCTGCAAGAAACAACATGCTGGCGCAGAGAACCGGTCTTGATCTTATGATACCCTGCAGCATTTGCTCACATAATCTTTCAAGGGCTGATATGGCAATGAGGAATGACGAAGCCTTCAGAGCAAAGATGGAAAAAGCACTGGGGGAGAGATACAGGGGCATCAGGATCAGGCATCTTCTGGATATCCTGGTAAATGATGTGGGAATAGATGAGCTATCAGGGAGATTCATAAAACCCCTGAAAGGTATTAAAGCCGTCCCGTATTACGGATGTCTTCTTGTTCGCCCATCAGAGGTGAGTAGATTTGATAATCCAGAAAATCCGACATCTCTTGATAACCTGATCAGGGCAGCGGGTGCGGAGTGTCTGCCTTTTACCCAGAAGACAAAATGCTGCGGCGGGAACCTGTTGATGAGCAAACAGGATTACGCGTTCATATTCACAAAGAAACTGTTCGATGAAGCAAAAGCAGCAGGTGCGGACTGTATCGTTGTTGCATGTCCCATGTGCCACATGCTGCTTGACGGCCAGCAGTCTATGGTAGAAGATGCACACAATACTGTGATAGATATGCCTGTTCTGTATTTCACCCAGCTTATCGGTCTTGCCATGGGTTTGAATGAGAAAGAGCTTGAACTGGATAAGAACATGGTGTCGCCTGCCAGGCTTCTTGATCGAATGCTAGAGGAGGAAAAGAAATGAAAGGCTCGGTTGCGGTTGTAGGAGGCGGTATCGCCGGGATACAGGCAGCACTTGATCTGGCAGACAGCGGGTTCAAGACATATCTCATAGAATCAAGACCAAGCATCGGCGGAACGATGTCCCAGCTTGATAAGACCTTTCCCACGAATGACTGTGCCATGTGTATTCTTTCGCCAAAACTTGTTGAGACAGGGCGGCATCCGAACATTGAATTACTCTCATACAGCGATGTTAAATCCATAACAGGGGAAGCCGGGGATTTCAAGGTAAAGGTAGTTAAAAAAGCACGGTACGTGGATGAGACAAAATGTACAGGGTGCGGTTCATGTACAGAGAAATGCCCATCAAAAGTACTGGATGAATATAATGCGGGAATGAGCAAGCGCAAATCCATCTATATTCCATTCGCACAGGCGATCCCAAGGGTGGCGACGATCGATGCTGCCCACTGCCTGTATCTCACAAAAGGAAAATGCGGGGTCTGCAAGAAGGTATGCGGGCCAAAGGCAGTGGATTATGAGATGAAGGATAAGGAGATCGAACTTGATGTGGGCTCTGTGATCCTGGCCACAGGCTTCAAGCCCTTTGATCCCTCATTGCTCAAACAGTACAGGTTTGATCATCCAGATGTCATAACCTCACTTCAGTTTGAGCGCCTCTTAAGTGCAAGCGGACCAGCGCAGGGGCATGTCACAAGGCAATCAGATGGCAAGGCCCCAAAGAAGATCGCTTTTATCCAGTGTGTTGGTTCGCGGAACCCCAGGATTGACAGAAAACACTGCTCTTCAGTTTGCTGCATGTATGCCACAAAGGAGTCCATAATAGCAAAAGAGCACGATCCTGAGCTTGATATAACCATATTCCATATCGATATACGGGCTTTTGGCAAGAATTTTGAGGAGTTCTACTACAGGGCACAGAGGGAATATGGTATCAGGTACATAAACTCACGTCCTCCCGAGACTATTGTGGATGCCATGAACAATCTCTCGTTGAAATACGAGGATTTCGATTCGGGCGAGCTCAAAACAGAAGCATTTGATATGGTCATTCTATCCATAGGGCTTGATCCTTCAGATTCAACACGAGATCTCGCACAATCCTCAGGGATCGCGCTTGATTATTTCGGTAACGTTGCCACAGGTATTGAGAACCCCGTGGAGACAAATATCCAGGGAGTGTATGTCTGCGGAGCAGCCCAGGGGCCCAAGGATATCCCTGATACCGTAGCCCAGGCAAGCGCTGCCGCTGCTAAATCTGCCGCGCTTCTATCAAAAGAGCGGGGTACCATGATCAAAGAGAGAGAGTTCCCTGATGAGAAGCCGCTCTCACACCGGCCCAGTATCGGCGTATTCGTGTGCCACTGCGGGATAAACATAGGAAGCGTGGTCAATGTCCCAAAAGTGGTCGAATATGCAAAGACCCTGCCTTATGTTGTATACGCCCAGGAGATGCTGTATGCATGTTCCTCTGATTCTCAGGTTACGATAAAGGATGCAATTGAGAAGAATAACTTAAACCGCGTGGTGGTTGCATCATGTACCCCGCGCACACATGAGCCGCTGTTCCAGAACACCTGCCGCGAAGCAGGGCTCAACCCCTACTTATTCGAGCTTGCCAATATCCGTGAGCACTGCTCCTGGGTGCATATGAAGGAAAAGGAGAAAGCCACCGAGAAGGCAAAGGGAATAGTTCAGATGGCAGTTGCAAAATCAGCCCTCTTCCAGCCCTTATACAAGCAGAAAGTGCCTCTCATCAACAAAGCGCTCGTGCTCGGGGGCGGCGTGGCAGGCATGACGGCTGCGCTTGATATTGCAGATAACGGTTATGAAGTGACTCTGATCGAGAAGGAAAAAGAACTGGGCGGGATGCTCAGACACACGACAGAGCTATATGATGGGAAGAAGCCATCGGAAGTACTGGATGCCCTCACGCGCAGGGTTTACGAAAATAACAGGATAAGGGTATTAAACGAGGCAAGACTCATAAAAGTGGAAGGGTACCTTGGCAACTTTAAAGGCGTTATCCTTTCAAAAGGAGATGAGGTGCCTGTTGATTTCGGGGCTGCTGTCGTGGCGACCGGGGCACGGAACTTTGAACCTTTGGGACTTTTCAATTATGGGAAGGATGCGCGTGTGATCACACAGGTGCAGCTTGAGAAGATGCTCGGTGAGGGCATCAATGCGAATAATATTACAATGATACAGTGCGTTGGAGCCAGGAATAAGGAGAGGGAGTACTGCGGCAGGACATGCTGCATTGATGCGGTCAAGAATGCAGTAAGGATCAAGAGAGCAAACCGTAACGCCAGCGTGTATGTCCTGTACCGCGATATGCGAACATACGGGGTTATGGAGAGATTGTACGAGGATGCAAGAGAGCTTGGCGTAATATTCATAAAATACAGCAAGGACCCGGAGGTGCAGGACGGGTCTGTGGTTGTCCATGATTCCATGCTGAATGAGGATATCGAGATAGCATCAGATCTTGTGGTGCTCAGCACACCACTGGTTGCAGGTGAGAATGAAGAGATAAACCAGCTCTTCAAGATACCCCTTGATAAGAACGGGTTCTTCCTTGAAGCCCATCCCAAATTGAGGCCGGTGGATTTTGCCACTGACGGTGTGTTCCTCTGCGGGAGCGCACAGGCACCCAAACTCATGGGCGAGGCCATATCACAGGCAAGCGCAGCAGCATCACGCGCATGTACCATATTATCGCGTGAGTTCATCGAGACCGAGGGCGCGGTCTCGGTGGTCGATGAGGCAAAATGCATAGGCTGCGGGACATGCGTTGCAGTATGCCCGTATAATGCCCCGTCATTACAGGAAGTAATGGTCACAGCCGAAGAAGTGAGCTACAGGGCAAAGAAATCACGCATCAACCCTGCAGCATGCAAAGGATGCGGTTCATGCGCTGCTGCATGCCCTGTCGGAGCCATAACAGCCCAGCATTTCTCATCAAAAGAGATTGGAGAGGCAATAGATGCTTTTAATAAAGATATAAGGATCATTGAGCCCAGGACAGGCACAGTGGAGGTAACTGTATGACAGAGAATGTGACTGAATTTGAGCCAGATATTCTTGCGTTCTGCTGCAACTGGTGCTCATATGCAGGAGCTGATCTGGCTGGCGTGAGCAGATTCCAGTACCCGCCCACCGTGAGGATATTAAGGGTGATGTGCTCAAGCAGGGTTGAGCCTGCATTTATACTTAGGGCATTAAAGGACGGCGCTGATGGTGTGCTTGTAGCAGGGTGCCATATCGGGGACTGCCATTATATCGACGGCAATAAGAATGCAGAGATCAGGATCAATAACACCAAAAAAGCACTGGCAAAACTCGGGCTTGATAAGAGACTCAGGCTTGAGTGGATATCTGCCAGCGAAGGAGCGCGTTTCTCAGAAGTCATTCGGGATTTTACAGAAGAGATTAAGAAACTGGGTCAAAACCCGATCAAGGAAGTGAAGATAGATGAGTGATACTAAAGGTACAGATGTACCTGTTGAATCGAAGAATAGTCAGGATAAGGGTAATCAGGATCAGAAGCGGGTAGGCGTTTTCGTATGTGAATGTGGAGTGAATATAGGAGGTGTTGTGAATACACATGCAGTGGCGGATTATATCGCAACACTGCCTGGCGTAAAGGTCACCTCTGTCAATAAGTTCACATGCTCTGACTCAGGCCAGGCCGATATACAGCAGAAGATCAAAGAACATAACCTCAACCGCGTTGTTGTAGCCGCATGCTCTCCAAAGACACATGAGCCCACATTCCGGGCATGTATAGAGCAGATGGGTCTTAACCAGTACTTCCTTGAATTTGTGAATATAAGGGATCACTGCTCATGGATACATATGTGGGAGAAGGAGAAGGCCACGGAGAAATCAAAAGACCTGGTACGCATGGGTGTTGAGCGCTCAAAATTACTTGAGCCGCTTGAGGCAAGCGAAGTGCCTGTGACTGATACAGCGCTTGTGGTGGGCGGCGGCGTTGCAGGTATGCAGGCATCACTTGATCTGGCAGATATGGGTTTTAAAGTGTACCTTATTGAGAAAGAGCCCTCAATTGGCGGCAGGATGGCAAGGTTTGATAAGGTCTTCCCCACGAATGACTGCTCCATATGCATACTCGGGCCAAAGATGGTGGAAGTGGTAAGGAACAAGAATATCACGATAATGAGCTACTCTGAAGTAAAGGAAGTGGACGGGTATGTTGGGAATTTCAACGTGAAGATCGAGCACAGGTCCAGGTACCTTGATACCAGCAAATGTACTGGCTGTGCCAAATGCAGCGAGGTCTGCCCTGTTGAAGTGCCCTATGATTTTAACGAGGGGTTCGGAACACGAAAAGCCATATATGTCCCTTTCCCGCAGGCTGTGCCGCTTCGCGCTGTGCTTGATAAGGAGAACTGCATCAACTGCAAGGCATGCGCAAAGGCGTGCGAGAGCAAGGCTATTGATTATGATATGCAGACAACGTATACTGATCTGAACGTTGGCATCATTATCGGGGCTGTGGGTTTCAAGACCTATGACCCTGAGCCAGGACACGATTTCGGGTACGGGTTATACGATAACGTGATCACTGCCATGGAGTTTGAGCGTCTCCTCAATGCAGCAGGACCAACAGGCGGGCATGTCATCCGACCTTCAGACTGCAAAGAGCCAATAAGAGTAGGGTTTGTGAACTGTGTGGGGTCGCGTGATAAGAATACCAATATCTACTGCTCGGGTGTGTGCTGCATGTACACAATAAAGAATGCGCAACTGCTTAAGGAGAAGCGGCCTGAGACAGACCATACTATCATGTATATCGATATCAGAACACCTTTCAGATCATATGAGGAATCATATAACAGGGCGCGCAACCTGGGCGTGAAGTTCCTGCGCGGGCGGCCTGTTGAAGTAAATGAGAACCCTGAGAATAAGAATATCATGGTTCGGGTGGAGGATACACTCGCAAATGAGATACGGAACCTTGAGTTCGATCTTCTTGTACTGAGCACGGGCGTTGTCCCGCATGATGGAATACACAAACTCCAGCAGCTCCTGAAGTTATCAAAAGCAGCAGACGGCTTCCTGATGGAAGCGCATCCAAAACTCAGGCCTGTGGATACCACCATCGACGGCGTATACCTTGCTGGCGTTGCCTCAGGTCCGAAGGATATTCCCTATGCTGTCTCACAGGGAAGCGCATGTGCAGGCAGAGCCACAATTCTTCTCAAGAACAGAAAAGCCATAACAGAAGGCATAACCGCCGTCGTGGATCCTGATGTCTGCGCTGGATGCGGTGTGTGCATTCCCATGTGTCCGTTCCAGGCTATAAAGATGGATGAAGAGGCAGGCAAGGCAGATGTGATGAAAGCGCTGTGTAAAGGATGCGGTACATGCGTCACAGCCTGCCCGACAGGCGCACTTGAGCAGAGCCATTTTAAGAATGACCAGATCCTGGCACAGGTAAAGAACGTGTTCAGGTTCCAGGAGGCGGCGGTATGAGCGCAGAAGCATGGGAGCCAAAAATAGTTGCGTTCTGCTGCAACTGGTGCTCCTACGGCGGGGCGGACAGCGCGGGCATGGGAAGGTTCCAGCAGCCGCCATCAACAAGGATCATACGCGTCATGTGCTCGGGAAGGATTGACCCACTGCATGTGTTCAATGCATTTCTTGAGGGCGCTGATGCAGTCCTGGTCACAGGCTGCCACATAGGGGATTGCCATTACGTCAACGGTAACGATAAAACAAAAATAAAATACAAGTTCCTTGAAAGTGTTGTGCGCGAGCTTGGGATCGAGAAAGAGAGACTGCAGCTTAACTGGATCTCGGCAAGCGAGGGTGAGAAGTTTGCCAGTTTCATCCGCGATGTCACAGAGCAGATAAAAAAGCTGGGGCCAAGCCCTCTTAAGCCTGAGGGGGTGTCGTGATGCAAAAAGGCGAGATGTTCCTGGGCTGGTCCACGAAAGAGGATATCAGGAAACGCGGAGGCTCAGGCGGGCTTGTGACATCGGTGCTTGCGGCAGCGCTTGATAAGAAACTGGTTGATTCCGTCGTTGTGTTGAAGAAAATTAACGAATTTGAGGCTGTTCCTGTAATAACATCTGATGTGAACGAGGTCCTGAATTCAGCAGGCTCGCTGCACTCGGTTCCGAGCAACTTTGCAAAACTCATCGCAAATAAGAACCTGAAGGTGGCGCTTCCAGCCAAAGGATGCGATGTGCGTGGCATCATCGAGCAGGGCAAACGCAATACAATAAAGCTTGACAACACCTTCATAATCGGCCTGAACTGCGGCGGATCGATGCATCCTGCCGTAACTCGTGAGATGCTTGAGGTCATGTATAAGATCAGGCCAGAAGATGTTCACGGCGAGGAGATCGAGAAGGGAAAACTCATCTTCGAGACAAAGGACGGAAAGGAACATGCCATAACCATTGATGAGCTTGAAGAGAAAGGATATGGAAGGCGTGAGAGCTGCAGGTACTGCACGATAAAGATACCGAATAACGCTGATCTGGCATGCGGCAACTGGGGCGTAACAGGAGAACTTGCTGGAAAAGCCACATTCGTAGAGATAAATTCAGAGAAAGGGGCAGAGCTTTTGCAAAATGCCATTGATGCAGGGTATGTCCAGATCCAGAAGCCCGATGAGAAGGGAGTTGCAGCGCGCACCAAGATAAAAGGCGCAATGGAAGGATTATCCAGGAAATGGAAGGAAAAAGTGTTCGTCCCTGTGGATAACAGGCTTGAGTATTTCAGGAAAGAGCTTGAGAACTGCATAGACTGCGGCGCATGCAAGACAGTATGCCCCACATGCTCATGCGGTGATGTCTCGAAATGCACCGAATTCCACTATCGTGGTGATGCTTATAAGATGTCAATGTATCACCTGGTACGCTTTTTGCATCTTGCAGACTCGTGTATCGGATGCGGCCAGTGCACTGATGTGTGCCCTGTGGATATCCCGCTCACAATGCTGTACAGGCGATTTGCTAACCCTGTGCAGGAGGAGCTAAAATACGAGCCTGGAATGGATTTACGAAGACCGCCGTATTTCGAGGTGAAGTTAGAGAATCTGGGAGTGTGAACTAATGATTGATAATATCTATTCAACAATCTGCCCTGGATGTAATTTCGGCTGCGGTCTCTATATCCGCGAGAACGGAGAACTTGAAGTGGATTTCAGGAAATCCTCTCCTGCCAACGCAGGAAAACTGTGCAGGTTCGGGATGAGTCTTCCGCGCTTTTATACATCTGCTAGGTCAATGGTTGACGGCAAAGAGACAACGCTTGAAGAGGCTGCAAAAGAGGCGGCTGAGAGAATATCCAGCACAAAAGGTTCTGTCGCCTTCCTGTCCCTGGGCAATACCACATGCGAGGAGCATCTTGCATTCCAGAAGCTTGCAGAGTCATCTGGCTCATTATACACAGGGGTTGAGCTTGAGGCCCTGCCTGAGGATGTGCACCAGATCCTGAGTGTGGGAATACCTTACAGCGAAATAGAGGCTGCAAAGCATATCGTGCTCTTCATTGATCCTTATGAGCAGTACCCTCTGATCGTAAGGCGGCTCCTCCTGGCCAAAAAGAAAGGTGCAAAGATAACATCTATCTGGTGGAAGGATATGCCTCTGGCTGATGAGAATCTCAGGCCTGCTGATACTTCAAAGCTGCAGCTTACAGGGGATTCACTTCTTATCGCTGATTTCCATCCACTGTCGGATACAGAGCAGATGAAGAGCCTGCTTGCTCTTGCAAAGAATGCAGGTGCAAAGATAACATTCCTCAAGCCTTTTGCAAATTCGACAGGCGCATATATCCTATCTAAGGAAGCAAAACAAAAGTCGATTATACAACTAATTGAGGATATCAATAAAGGAGCAATAAAGACATTGTTCTGCCTTGAATCCGATATCCTTGAGCTAATGCCTGAAGCAATAGGAAAACTCACAAACCTGATAGTCCAGACAGGCCAGGCAGGCGCTATTACGAAGAAAGCACACATTGTGATAGCACACGAACCACTCTATAAGAAGAGAGGCACGCTTATCAATAACGAAGGCAGGGCGCAGGCCCCTGGCGGCACAGGGACAGGCGGGCTTGAGGCTCTTGGCAACATAGCAGGCACAAAGTTCGATTTTGATTCCCTGCATGAATCCGTGAAAAAGACACTCGGCATTACCGCAGTTGATGAGTTCGTGGTTCCAGCATACAAGAGACCTACCTACGCTGCACCCCATGCGACAGCAAAGCCCCAGGATGCAAAGACTCTGCTTACCAGTGTGTACAACCCATTCATGTGGTCTGGTCTGGCAGATGATAATGATTTTGTTGAGCTGAGCCTGAACATGGTCAGGGCGCTTAAGCTCCTGAAAGGCGGGACTGTTAAGGTCAAATACAACGGCAGCCTGATTGAAAAGAAGTTCAAGGTCGCACCTGTGCAGGACAATGTATTGCTCACATGCAAGAGGCTTGGCATAGAGAAAGGAACAATCACGCCAGTTGAAGTATCGAGGTGATGGTATGGCAGATGAGAAAGCAGTTAAGAAAGCAGCTAAAACAAAGGCTGGGGAAAAGAAGGCCGAGGAAAAACCAGAAGCGCCAAAGGTTGAGGAAAAAAAACCAGAGAAGCAAAAACCAGAGAAGCCGAAAGCAGAAACCAGGGCAGAAGCTAAAAAAGAGTCAGACCCGGGCAGGGAATTCGTGGACGGCATCATGACAGAGATGAACCTTAAAGGTGCTTCAAAGAAACGGCTTATCAAAAAACTGGCGGAGCAATATAGTTTTGATAAGCAAAAGGTGCTCTTCAAGCTCAAGCGCGCGCTGATCACAGAGAGGTATGCGGCAGCGGTGGATGCGGGTGGGCATTGATCCTTGCACTTTCCCGAATTGTCCAATCTATCGTCGCATTAGCCTTTACCTTCTCTGCAACTTCAATTGCGATAATTCTCAATTTGTCATCACCTAAGAATTTCAAGCCAGCTTTTGAAACAATTAAAAATCTTTTCAATATCATCTTTTCCAAAGTACTGTGAAATTACCTCTGGAGCAGGCTTTTCAAAATCTGTAGTAAAAATCAAGCATTTACCATCACGAAGCCTGGCACTTTTTCTTCAGCTATCGCTATTTTTTTCAATCTAATAGAACGTTCTTGCTCAAGATCAGTATGATTAAAACAGTAAATACGATAGCTTTTTGATTTATTAAAAATAATTAGCTATAGGGAGAGGTGAAGAAATGGCAAAATATCTATGTACAGTTTGTAATTATATATACGATACTGAGGTAGGGGACCCTCCGCAGATAAAACCCGGGACTGCTCTTGAAGATCTGCCAGATGATTGGGTATGTCCTTCGTGCGGTGTTTGTAGCAAAGATATGTTTAAGAAATTATCCATTTAACTTCTTTCTTATATTCTGTGTTTTTCGTTTTTATAGAAATTTCCTGAACAATGAAGTGTATACAAGAAATGTGTTGTGTATCATTTTTTTCTAACCCTCACAGCATTCGCATGAGCAGAAAGCCCCTCCGCCTCAGCCAGTCCGATGATCGCCTCACTTATACTCTCAAGCCCCTTTTTCTCGATTATCTGCACGCTCGACTTCGTCACGAAATGATCAGTATTCAGACCTGAGAACATACGCGCATACCCGGCTGTAGGAAGCACATGGTTTGTGCCGGAGGCATAATCCCCTGCGGATACAGGCGCGTACGAGCCAATAAATATAGATCCTGCATGCTTTATCCTGCCGAGGATATCCTGCTCCACCATTATTTCAAGATGCTCTGGCGCGAACTTATTTGAGAACTCAATGCACTCATCAAGCGTACCTGTGAGTATGGCGGCATTTTCCAGTGATCTTCGGATGATGTCCATTCTCACTTCGTTCTCTAAGCGCGTGTCTATCTCCTGTTTAACCTTCTTTGCAAGTTCCCCTGATGGCGTCGCAAGTACGGATACAGCGTTCGGGTCATGCTCTGCCTGGGCTATCATATCGGATGCAATAAAATCAGCTCTTGTGGATTGATCTGCTATTATCAGGACTTCGCTCGGACCGGCCGGGAAATCGATAGCTGTGCCACAGACCATCTTTGCAGCGGTAACATATACATTGCCCGGTCCCACGATCTTATCCACCTGAGGTACGGTCTCGGTCCCGTACGCCATGGCTGCTATCGCCTGCACGCCGCCCACACTGAATACCCGGTCAGCACCCGCAATATGTGCTGCAGCAAGCGTCAGAGGATTGACAGTTCCATCAGGCCCTGGCGGGGTGCATACGATTACATCTTTTACACCTGCAACTTTAGCAGGTATCACTGTCATCAGGGCTGTGCTCGGGTACGAAGCCCTTCCGCCCGGCACATATGCGCCTGCTGTCCCAAGAGAGGTAATGCGCTGGCCGAGCCATATCCCTGGCGCAAACTCCCTTATCCAGTCTTTTGAGACCCCTGCCTCATGGAACGCACGGATGTTTGAGGCTGCCTTATTCAGGTGAAAAAGGAGTTTTTTATCAACAGAGAGCATGGCAGCATCGATATCAGCACCGGGAACCTCGATTTTGTCTATATACGCCCTATCAAACCGCAGTGTGAATTCCCTGAGCGCGGCATCCCCGTTCCTCTTAACATCCTTTAGTATTGAACTCACAGGCCCGATTACATCCTGTAGCCCTGTACTGCGGTTCAAGAGCCTTGCAGTTTCATCTTCTGAAAGTTGAGAGATAGGCTTGATTAATATCAACTTTTCTCACTTCTTTTTACTTCAGCCACTTTTAGTGAATAACCCCTCCTGCAGTGCCCCGGCATCTCACCCGCCATTTCTACAATAGTAAATTTATCACCCCGTATAAGTCCAGAGGGATGGCATATACCATAATTCTCACAACTTGAATAATTGCATGCCACAGGTTCATATTCTATTTTTGAACCTCTAATGGCTTTTCTGGCTTCAATGCTCATTCTAATTGGAGTTTCGATGACTTCCACGGCACAAACACCGCAGTCGTGTATAAAGCACTCAAGTTTCCCTCCGTTTCGAATGCTGTTTATCCTGTACTTGCTTCCGATATTCAACCCAAGACACGTTTTATTAAGTTTGCATGGCTCGCAGTCCTTTGCAGTACCTCTAAAGATGAACTCGTTTCCGATTTTCGCCAGTTTTGTTCCTATTAATGTTATTATTGTATCCGATTCTTCCATACAA
This sequence comes from Candidatus Methanoperedens nitratireducens, assembly GCA_020724545.1. Classification (GTDB taxonomy): domain Archaea; phylum Halobacteriota; class Methanosarcinia; order Methanosarcinales; family Methanoperedenaceae; genus Methanoperedens; species Methanoperedens nitroreducens_B. The sequence goes on along the minus strand of DYGR01000001.1, from coordinate 11,750 downwards.
TTCACCTGATCTTATTTTTAATTATAATCATCAAATCACTTTTGTAATCCTTGCAACCTTCTCTGCTGCCTCGCGGGTCAATCCTGTCCCGAGTATGGTATATCTCTCAGGACGGATTTCATGAGCATTAAGGAGTGCCTGAATAATATATTCTTCCCCTATCCCCAGTTCAACAGCACAGGTGGGAGCACCGATTGTTATGAGGGAATCACGGATCTCCTGCCAGTTGCCGCCATGCAGGTACATCATCATTATAGTCCCCACGCCACACTGCTCTCCATGCAGGGCAGGTTGAGGAGCGATCTCATCCAGTGCATGACTGAACTTGTGCTCAGATCCGCTTGCCGGACGGGATGAACCTGCTATGCTCATCGCAACCCCGCTTGCTACAAGTGCTTTTATGACAGTCCATGCTGACTCCTCTATACCAGGTCTGATCATCCGGGCTGATTCAATCAGTACTTTTGCTGTCATCTTTGAGATAATAGATGCATATTCGCTAAAAGGTTCGTTACGCAGCCTGTGGGCAAATTCCCAGTCCCGCACTGCGGTATAATTGGAGATGATATCGCCGCATCCTGCTATTAAAAGTCGGTACGGTGCTGCGGCTATAATAGCGGTGTCGGCTATAACAGCTATAGGGGTTGATGCAGCTTCTGATACAGTTCTGTTATCCTTCAGTATAGAGGCACGGGAGGAAACTATGCCATCGTGTGATGCTGCTGTGGGTATGCTTATAAAAGGCAGGTCAAGATACGTGGATGCAAGTTTAGCTATATCTATCGATTTTCCGCCTCCCACACCCAGTAAAAATGAGGCTTTGATCTCGGTTGATAGTTCTTCAACTCTCTTTACCTCATCATAGGCAGGACTGTTAACAACAGCAATATCTACATTAAAACCGTACTCTTCCAGGCAGGCCTCTACCGTTTTTCCTGCTGCCTTTAGTGTGGATTCACCCGTAACTATCAGAGCGTTCCCATTAAGTTTAAGGTCTTTACATACCTTACCTGTGTCACTGATTACATCATGACCAACTACAACATTCCTGGGAAGCTGCATCCACTTATTCTTATAGCTCTCTTTACTTTCTTTCATAAGGTCTCAACATGATAACAGATACAGTCTGGCAGTATATATATAAGTATTACATAAACGGCATAGTCAATGATGCATCCTATAATCCTGTGGATACGATAACATACGCAATACTACTGGGTCTTAGTGTTTTTGGCATCTTAAAGTTACTGGAAAAACTCGATATTGAGATTGATTCACGGTTCATAGCCGCAGTAACGCCCTATATTCTTGCTGGCTCATCCCTGCGTGTGCTTGAGGACCTGAATATATTCACTCCACCGCTGCGGTACCTCTTTATAACACCCATTATCTATTTTTCCATGTTTGCAGTGACGGTAATCCTGCTTACGCTTGCGGTCACTCTTGAGAGAAAAGGAAAAATCAAAAGCTATCATGCGTTTTTTGGACTCATGGGGGTAGTATGGACAGTAATTAATATTGCAATACTGCTGTCAGCAGGGGAAATAGAGAATCCAGTTCCGGCTGCTGCAATACTTATTTTAGGCGCAGTCTCGACGTATATTGCCTATCTTATATCCAGAACACTCAATTTTACGCTTCTTACAGATAAACTCAATATATCTATCCTGTTCACCCATCTACTTGATGCCTCTTCTACCTTTATCGGGATAGACTGGCTTGGATATTATGAAAAGCATGTGGTTCCGACGTTTTTCATTAATCTGGCAGGAAATTTTGTTGATCATCCCTCACTTGTGATGTACCCCCTGAAATTGCTTGTGTTCATACCAGTATTATATATGCTTGACCACCAATTTGATAATGATAGAGAAAGAAAACTTATAAACATGATGAAACTGGCCATACTGGTGCTTGGGCTCTCACCTGCAGTACGAAATACGCTGAGGCTTCTGATGGGGGTATAAATTGAAACGCAAAGACAGAGAGTACTTGTATTCTTTAAGAAAATACATCCTTATAGTAACTGGTCTTTTTGTCCTGTCGTTAATTATAGGGCTGATGATATCGGTAATATATCCCGGATTATCGGAGAATTACTTTGAAATGTTCCAGCAATCAGTGGGCTGGATAATAACGCTTAATCCCCTTGCCATAATGCTCGTGATTTTCCTGAATAATGCAATTAAAAGTCTTGTGGCTCTTGTCCTGGGTATCGGGCTTGGCATTATACCATTTCTTTTTGTGGCAGGCAATGGAATAATCCTGGGCATGGTGATAGGTTTTATCTCAAGGCAGCAGGGCACTCTTTTTGTTATTGCTGCGCTCCTGCCACACGGTATCATAGAAATACCGATGGTACTGATAAGCGCAGGTATAGGGCTCAAGCTGGGGTATGTGATGTACTTATCACTGAGTGGCATGCAAACTGATATCAAACAGGAACTAAAGCAGGGCTTCTGGTTCTATATCAGATGGATCGCTCCTCTGCTCTTTTTAGCTGCGGTCATTGAGACTTTTATAACTCCTGTAATCGTTTTGTTGTTGAGACTCTGGGGATTTTTATAATTCCATTAATCGTTTTTCTACTCTCTTGCCGCTTCTCTTACAATATCACTCACGCTCAATATTCCAATCGGCCTCTGTGATGCTCCTACACCCCGCTCTGAGAAGATAAGTAATCTGTGAATATTCTTCTCGTTCATTATCTTTGCTGCTTCACCCAGTGTGCATGTCGGTCTGATCGTTTCAATATGAGAACTCATTATAGATTCTGCAGATCTATTTTCCCAGTTCTCTTTTCCGATCACTTTAAGTATATCCATGTCAGAGATTATACCCATTGCTTCACAATCAGGTCCAATGACAGCAACCCCTGAAAGTCCCTGTTTACTCAGCATGGCAGCAATCTGTTTGACTGTGGCATCCATTGGCACTGTTACTACGCCCCTGGTCATCACATCTCTTAATAATTTATGTTCCAGTCTCAAAATGTATTCCTCCTTAAATCATAGTTTAGGGATTGCTCTGTTAAATAATTAATCGCTAATGATTAATAATAATTATAATTAATAATCCCGTATTTCTCAACAGGATAAACAGGATCTACTGGATGAGATATAAACATTTATCCTGTTCATCCAGTGGATCCTGTCTAAAAATTGCAGGTTATTTTTAAAAATTTTTATTTCACAGCTTTTGCAACCTCATTGAGTATGTTATTTATACATACATTACATTCTCTTGCATGTGCAGCGATATCAGCAGTCGATATTATTCCCACCAGCCTCTCGTCCTTCACAACAGGAACTCTTCTAAATCTATTATCCCCCATAATCCGTGTAGCATCCTCTAGTTCCATATCAGGGCTGGCTGTAACTGGATTCTTGGTCATGATATCAGTTACCGGGATCTCAGCAGGATCCAGACCACTAGCTACTACCTTTGTAGTGATCTGCCTGTCGGTCACTATACCTCTGAGATGATCCCCGTCTGCGACAAGAACAGCTCCCACATTCTCTGCTTGCATCTTCTCGGCTGCGTCCATTGCCATAGATGAAGGGTCTACTGTAACCAGATCCTTTGTCATTATTTCACTAACTTTCATACAATCACTCCCGCACTACAAACGTTAGACTGATTGAGATAAATAGGTTTCGGTCATCGATTTCTATAATGTCGATCAGATCAACCAGGGGACTAATCTGGCTTGAGAGATACATCAATATTTATAGTGGTGCAGACTAACTCAAATATGGAGATGATATGTCATACAGATACCTTGAGGATATTGCGACATCTGATGTGGCTTTTGAGGCCGAGGGCAGGACGCTGGAAGAACTCTTTATAGATGCAGCGATTGCTACATCTGAAGTAATGGTTGATACTAAGAGCGTAGAGCCCAGGATAACCCGGGAGATTGAGCTGAGAGATGAAACCGTGGATGGATTATTCTTTGACTGGCTCTCAGAGCTGGTTTACCTGAAGGACGCTGAGTCTCTCCTCTTCAGTATATTTGATGTGAACATAAGGGAGAATGGTGGCTATGAGCTCAGGGCAAAGGTGTCGGGAGAGAATATCAATCAGGAGAAACACGGCCTCAGGGCGGATGTGAAGGCTGTTACCTATCATATGTTCGAGGTTAAAAAAACAGGGGAGAACTGGACTGCCAGGGTTATTCTGGACATATAATATTACATTTATACAGGGGGTTATATGGAGATAAAAAAGATATCCGATTATATCTGGGAGATACCTACTACAGAGAAGGAGGGAATGCGTGTACCGGCGAGGATATACGCAACCGAGAAGCTTCTGCATGAGATGGATTCAGGGGTATTCGAGCAGATCACTAATGTAGCCTGTCTTCCAGGAATACAGAAATATGCATACTGCATGCCAGACGGCCACCAGGGATACGGCTTCCCGATAGGTGGTGTGGCTGCCTTCTCTAAAGAGGATGGCATTATCTCTCCTGGCGGGATAGGTTTTGATATTAATTGCGGGATGAGACTGATCAGAACAGATCTAACAGTGAGCGAGGTTCTGCCCAGGATAAGGGAGCTTGTAGATCTGTTATTTAAAACCGTGCCTGCCGGTGTGGGGAGCAAGGGACTTGTGAAGCTCTCTGTAGAGGAATTAAAGCAGGTAATGATCCGCGGCGTGGACTGGTGCATAGAGAGAGGTTTTGGATGGGAGCGAGATCGGGAGAGAATAGAGGAGAACGGCCGCATACCAGGTGCTGACCCTTCAAAGGTGAGCGAGAAAGCAATAAGCAGAGGAATATCACAGCTAGGAACCCTGGGCTCAGGGAACCACTATCTTGAGGTACAGATTGCCACCCCTGAGAACATATTCGATAAAAGCATGGCAAAGGCATTGGGGATCTTTGAGAACCAGGCCGTAATTATGGTCCACTGCGGTTCCAGGGGGTTCGGGCACCAGGTTGGATCGGATTACCTGCGGATCTTTGATACCGCTATGAGAAAATACGGGATCATGGTCAGGGACAGGGAGCTTGCCTGCGCTCCTTTTAACTCACCCGAAGGGCAGGACTACTTTAAGGCTATGAAATGCGCAGCAAATATGGCCTTTGCAAACCGGCAGGTAATAGTCCACAGGCTAAGAGAGGTATTCAGCGAGGTCTTCAGGAGAGAACCAGAGGATATGGGAATAGATATAGTATACGATGTAGCCCATAACATCGCAAAGATCGAGACCCATGAGGTTGATGGTGTAGAGAAGGAACTCGTTGTCCACAGGAAGGGATCGACCCGATGCTTCGGTCCGGGGAGAGCGGAATTACCAGAGGTCTACCGAAAAACAGGCCAGCCGGTAATAATCGGAGGCTCTATGGAGACAGGCTCGTATCTCCTGGTCGGTACAGAGAAGGCTATGAGCGAGACCTTCGGTTCCACAATGCACGGCTCTGGAAGAACCATGTCAAGGGCTGCGGCAAAGAAGAAGGTTACTGGCTCTGAGATTAAAAAGAAGATGGAGGAAGAGGGGATAATAGTCAAGTCAACTTCTATGACAGGCCTGGCAGAAGAAGCAGGTTTTGCCTATAAGAATATCTCTGAGGTGGTTGATACTATGGAGATGGCAGGGGTCTCAAGGAAGGTGGTCAGGTTAAAACCGATCGGGAATATAAAGGGTTAGGTTTTTTAATTCAAATACGTTCTTTTACCTTCTCAAAAATACCTTTGCCTCTGGTTTTCTCACCGCTTATTTCAGCAAACTCCCGCAGTAGCTGTTTTTGCTTCTCAGTTAGCTTTGTTGGAACCGCTACTTTTATTCTCACAATCTGGTCACCCTTTCCAAGCCCGTGAAGGCCTGGAATACCTCTACCTTTAAGCCTGAACATCTGTCCGTTCTGGGTCCCGGATGGGATTTTCATCTCTGCTTTGCCGTCCAGGGTGGGCACAACTATCTCGTCTCCAAGCGCAGCCTGCGTAAAGCTGATAGTGGAGTCCATTAATAAATTATTATCCTGGCGGATGAAGACTGGATGGGGTCTGACGTAAATATCTACATAGAGGTCTCCTGGAGGTGCGCCTCTTTCCCCTGCTTCACCTTCACCTGTCACTCTCAGTCTTGAGCCTGTATCAACGCCTGGAGGAATTTTAACTTCCAATTTGCGTCTTTTCTGCACTGTACCTGCACCGTGACAGGTGGGACAGGGGGTGTCGATTATCTCTCCTCTTCCCCGACAGGTTGTGCATGCGGTGGTTGTCATAAACCTTCCAAAAGGCGTGCTCTGTGTCCTGCTCACCTGCCCGCTTCCGTGGCATGTAGGGCATGTCCTGGGCGATGTTCCAGGTTTTGCCCCGCTTCCTTTACATACATCGCAAGTTTCTGTCCTTGGAACCTCAAGATCAACAGTTTTACCATATGCTGCATCCTCTAAATTTATGGCTAACTCGTAGAGTATATCCGATCCGCGCCTTGGGCCTTCGCGTCTTTCCCTTCCGAATATTATATCAAATATACTTCCGCCCCGGCCAAAACCGAACCCACCCAGGCCAAAATCCCTGAGGATATCCTCGATATCCGGGGCAGCACCCCTGAATATATCCTCCTGGGAATACCTCATATCTATGCCTGCATGTCCGAACTGGTCGTACTGCTGGCGTTTGTTCTGGTCGGATAGCACTCCGTAGGCTTCTGATATCTCCTTGAATTTCTCCTCGGCGTCAGGGGATTTATTTCTATCAGGATGGTACTGCATCGCCAGTTTGCGATATGCCTTCTTTATCTCATCCTGTGATGCAGTTTTATCCGCACCGAGTACCTCGTAGTAGTCGCGTTTAGTAGTAGCCATAGTTAGCAGTTAATTACAGTGTATTTATTTCTTATCTTCATCTACTACTTTATATTCTGCCTCAGTCACTTTCTCTTCTTTCTTCTCTTCCTCAGGCCCCTCCTGTGGTCCTGCCTGTCCTTCCTGCTGTGCCTGAGCCTGCTGGTACAGTATGGTGCTTATCGCATGCATCTCCTTTGTGAGCTCATCGATAGCAGCCCTGATCCTTGTCACATCTTCGCTTTTTACAGCTTCCCTTGTATTCTCAATAGCCTTCTGGACTCTCTCTCTCTGATCGGCAGAAACTTTATCACCGAGATCGCTGAGTGTCTTCTCTGTCGTGTATATCAGACTATCAGCCTGGTTCTGGAGCTCTACCTTCTCTTTCTTCTTCCTGTCTTCCTCTGCATATCTCTCAGCTTCTTTTACCTTCTGATCGATCTCATCTGAAGCCATCTTAAGAGGAGCAGTTATCCTCATGCTCTGTTCTTTACCGGTTCCAAGGTCTTTAGCAGTTACGTGCAGTATGCCGTTTGCATCTATATCAAAAGTAACTTCTATCTGGGGTATGCCGCGCGGTGCTGGCGGTATGCCCACCAGAGTGAACCTGCCAAGGCTTACGTTGTCGTATGCCATGGGCCTCTCTCCCTGGAGTACATGGATATCTACAGATGTCTGGCTATCCGCAGCAGTCGAGAATACCTGGCTTTTCCGCGTCGGGATTGTTGTGTTCCTGGGTATGAGCGGGGTTGCGACATGACCGAGTGTCTCAATACCGAGCGTGAGAGGAGTAACATCAAGCAGCAGCAGCTCTTTCACTTCGCCTGCGAGTACACCCGCTTGAATGGCCGCACCCAGTGCCACGCATTCCATCGGATCAACACCTCTTTCCGCTTTCTTACCCACATAGCCCTCGATGAATTTCTGCACGATGGGCATTCTGGTAGGTCCGCCAACCAGGATTATCCTGTCGATATCTTTAGGTGCTAATTTTGAATCTGACATTGCCTGTCGCATCGGGCCTCTGCACCTCTCTACCACATCATTAACAAGCTCCTCAAGTTTGGCTCTGGTGAGCGTCATGGTCAGGTGCTTTGGACCTGTGGCATCTGCGGTCAGGAACGGGAGGTTAATATCACTGGTAAGGGTTGTTGAGAGTTCAATTTTTGCCTTTTCAGCAGCATCCCTTATCCTCTGCATTGCAACCTTATCATTGCGCACATCAACACCCTGCTGCTTTCTGAACTCTTCAACAATGTAGTCCACTATATTATTATCCATATCTGTTCCGCCAAGCTGGGTATCGCCGCTTGTGGCCCTTACCTCAAAAACACCACCGCCAAAATCCATTATTGTAACATCAAGCGTGCCACCGCCAAAGTCAAATACCATAATTTTCTGCTCTTTCTCCTGCTTCTCCAGGCCATAGGCAAGAGCTGCTGCAGTTGGTTCATTGATTATTCTTACGACCTCCAGGCCTGCAATCGTACCGGCATCCTTGGTTGCCGTTCTCTGGTTATCATTGAAATAAGCAGGCACTGTTATTACTGCCTGCTCGACCTTCTCACCCAGAAATGCCTCAGCATCACGTCTTATTTTTTGCAGCAGGATTGCCGAAAGTTCCTGAGGCGTGTACTCTTTCCCTGATATCCTGTACTTATAATCAGTACCCATCTTTCTCTTAAAGGCTGTGACCGTACCTTCGGGATTGGTAATCGCCTGCCTTTTTGCAGGTTCACCTACCAGTCGCTCTCCTGTCTTCGTAAAGGCAACATAGCTGGGAAATGCCTTTCCATACATAGTAATGCCCTCAGCACTTGGAATTATTACAGGCCTTCCTCCCTGCATAACTGCTGCTGCAGAATTGCTTGTTCCTAGATCAATACCTATGATTTTTGCCATTATCTCACCTCATTCTCTATTTCATCCTCTTTCTTTTTCGATACTCTGACTTTAGAATAACGAATGACCCTGTTATTTAACATATAACCCCTTGTAAACTCTTCAAGGATTGTACCATCCTCATATTCATCTGTAAGCGTCTGCATCATGGCTTCGTGTCTATATGGATCGAATTTCTCTCCCAGAGCTTTGATCGGGGTCAGGCCATTTTTTTCAAGTACGCCTTTGAACTGCTTATAAATTAGCTCCATTCCCTCAATTAACTTATCCTTATTATCCATTTTCTTTGCATTTTCAACCCCTCTCTCAAGATTCTCCATGATATCTATCAGCTCTGATATGAGCTTTTCATTTGCATATTTTATGAGCTCTTCTCTCTCTCTCTGGGTTCGTTTTCTAAAATTATCAAACTCCGCACCCATGCGGAGGTATCTATCTTTCTCTTCATCAAGCTGTTTCCTGGTTGTATCTAATTGCTTCTTAATTGTATCCAACTCTTTTATGAGCTCCTTTTCACTAACTTCAGCAGCTTTAACTTCTTCTTTATATTTTAAGATTTCGCCTTCTTTTTCTCTGGTTTGTTCTTCTCCCTTATTCATACCTTCTCTGCTGTTCAATATCAAACAACTCCATAATTAATTTAAAAAATTAAAAATAAAGGACATACTGACTCTTCTAACTAATATACTACTGCTTAAATTAATATGTTGTGTCTTATTCTATTTAATACTAGTCTTCTCCAACATCCGGTGCCTGAATCCCGTCATAGTAATCTGCAGTATGCTCAGGCCTAACATCCATCATGCCTGTCTCCTTTGCCATCAGGATATCATCGATGCGCAGGATCATATTAGCAGCATCTGTAGCAGATTTTATTATCTGTGTCTTCACACGGAGCGGCTCGATAATTCCTAAATCAAGCATATCTTCAGCTTTGCCTGTGAATACGTTTAGCCCTGCTGTCCTTACACCTCTGTTGTGCATGTTTCTTAGTTCCGCAATAACGTCAATTGCATCAAGACCTGCATTCTCAGCAATACCTTTTGGTATCTCCTCAAGTGCATCAGCATAGGCCATAACAGCAAGCTGCTCCCTGCCTGAAAGTGTTGTTGCGTAACTTCTAAGCCTCATCGCAAGTTCTATCTCAGGTGAACCGCCTCCTGCGACGATCTTGCCGTCCTCTATCACGTCGCCCACTACGCGCAGTGCATCATCGAGCGCACGCTCTATCTCATCCGCTACATGCTCTGCACCGCTGTGAATCAGGATGGATGCAGCTTTTGGATTTTCGCAGCCTTCAACATAGATCATCTTGTAGTTGCCAACACCGCGCTCTTCGATTAGACCTGCCCTCCCAAGGTCATCCTCTTCAACCCCATCAACCTTGGAGACGATACGCGCACCTGTTGCTTTTACAAGTTTTTTAATTTCATCTTCCTTGCATCTTCGTACAGCGAATATACCCCTCTTTACCAGGCAGTGCATTCCGATATCATCTATGCCCTTTTCTGTAAATACGACATTGGCTCCGCTCTTTGCAAGCGCTTCAACTTTCTCATCCACAAGCCTGCTCTCTTCAAGCCTGGCTTCGCTGAGAAGTTCTGGTGATGTGATCTGGATCTTTGATTCAACCTGTGTTTTCTCAACCTCAATTCCCACGTCCAGAACGGCAATCCTTGCATTCTCAACTTTTTTTGGCATATTCTTATGTGCTCTTGCCTTATCGATCACAATCCCGTGAATGAGCTTTGTGTCTTTTATGCTTCCGCCTCGCTGCTGGAGGATGTTGATGTTGTCCTTTACATTCACCTTGCCCGCCTCTTTAATCGATTGAGCGGTCTTAACACATAACTTAACAAGCGGGTCCAGTGCAAGATCTGAGCTCTTCCCTGTGAGTGCAGTTCTTGCGATATTATCAAGAACATCATCAGAGGCATCGATAGCCAGCTCATCCAGGATCTGAAGCGCCTTTACAGAGGCAAGACTGTAACCCCTCACTATGTTTGTGGGATGGACGTTCTGTTCTATTAGTGTTTTTGCCTTGTTCAGGAGCTCTCCTGCAAGAACGACTGCGCTAGTTGTGCCGTCGCCAGCCTTATCCTCCTGTGTACGGGCGATCTCCACCATCATCTTGGCTGCAGGGTGCTTTATGTCCATCTCCTGCAGGATCGTTGCACCGTCATTGGTGATTACCATATCTCCGACCGGATTCACAAGCATTTTATCCATGCCTTTTGGGCCTAGCGTGGTCCTTACGGCATCTGCAATCGCCTTTGCGGCCGTGATATTGAATCCATGTGCTTCTTTCCCTTGGGTCCTTGTTTTATCTTTATCTAATACAATAATAGGCTGTCCGCTTAATTGGCCTGCCATAATTAATTACCTCCGAACAAAGATAATTCTAAGTGTTTGTGGTTCTATAAATAATTTGTGGACAAAGGGAGACCATCCGCCAATTCAAAAGCTTAAAAAGGGTGTGGTCATTATGTTAGATTGCAACAACAACAGTGACCACAGAAACAGTATATCAACAACCAAAGATATTAGACTTTTGCATAACCCGTATAAAAACTGATAAAGATAAACCCCTTTTTGGCGTAAATAGAATACTCAATCCAAAAGAAACCTTTTCGATAGTAACATGTTTTTTACCCAGTACATTAGTTCCAGGAAAGTTCATCGCCTTAAGCAAAACAAGGAGACCATTCAGGGGTATAATTGATAGCGTTAAACCAACATTCAGAGAAAGACTTGAACTGGCAAAAAATGTTGTTAAGAGATTGGGTTTACCAAAAACAAAGATTAGTAAAAGAAAGACCAATCGAGGGCGGAGAGCGACCTATGATCTTTATAAAACTATACCAGCAATCCTTGCAAAAGGAGATCTATCATTCAGACAGGATTAACAGGATTGACAGGATATATTTTGTATTTTAATCCTGTTCATCCTGTTATCCTGTCAAGATGAACAACAGCCATCTGCGTTTATCGGCGTTCATCTGCGGTTAATGGTTGATATTGTCTCAGTATGGAATTAGCGGATGGTCTC